>JAUYMZ010000226.1 GCA_030699355.1 Bacteroidota bacterium
TATGTATGCGGAGCGAACCAGTGGCTTTTGTAGCCTTAGCGAGGAGGAAAAAGGAAGAGAGGTTTTGGCGCTTTTTCCGGGTACAGAGTTTATGTGTTTACCTGTAAGTACTATCAAAAATAGGGTTTGGATAGATGCTTGGGTGCCCAGCAGAAACCTTTATGATGGCTTGCGGTTGATGGTAAAATCTAAAATCTACAACCAAGAGAATAAAGCCATAGGTAAGGTAAATTTCTCTTTTAATCCCATGCAAATTTTAGAGGAAAAAGACAGCTTAACTCATATCATTATTAGTGGTTATATGCCCAAGGGTTGCACAGATATGAATTACGTGGCAGAAATAGAACTCAGTAATTTACTAGACAAAGCAGAAAACAATGAGCGCTTTCCCTTTTTTGAAAATTTTGTGGCGAAATATCAATTTACCAAAACTTCAGAGAACAATCATTACACTTCTTATTTGCTCAAAGAACCAGAGTTTGTGCAGCAAATATTGGTTCCACGGCTATTATTGGTATTCTACAAAACAGAATTAATTGCCATTTTTCATACCCAACCTGTACGGGTAAAAAAGTACGATTCAATTGAAATGGGAAGTCAGTATAAAATGATTTATAATTCAAAATTTAGCGAACATACCAAACAAGAAATGGTATCCATTTACAAAAGCAAACTTCAAGCTCACTAAACAATAGAACATGCAAGTAGGAGATAAAATTTATATAGCAGGGCATCGCGGAATGGTTGGTTCAGCCATGCACAGAAAATTAGAAAAGGAAGGTTTTCACAATATTGTTGTAAGAACATCTGCGCAATTAAACCTCACCAACCAAGCAGCAGTTGCTGATTTTTTTGAACAAGAAAAACCTGATTACGTATTTTTAGCGGCGGCTAAAGTAGGAGGCATACACGCCAATAATACCTACAGGGCTCAGTTTTTATATGAGAATTTAATGATTCAAAACAACGTAATTCACCAGAGTTATTTATCTGGCGTAAAAAAGTTGTTGTTCTTTGGCTCAAGCTGCATTTACCCTAAATTGGCGCCACAACCTTTAACAGAAGAAAGTTTGCTAACGGGTTTGCTTGAACCAACAAATGAGCCCTACGCCATTGCCAAAATTAGTGGGATTAAAATGTGTGAGGCTTACCGCGATCAATATGCTTGTAATTATGTATCGGTAATGCCTACCAATTTATATGGGTATGCAGATAATTATCATCCAGAACATTCTCATGTTTTACCTGCCTTAATACGAAAATTTCATGAGGCAAAAGTTAAGGGTGCTCAGCATGTTGAAATTTGGGGCAGTGGAAATCCGCTTCGCGAATTTTTATTTGTAGATGATTTGGCAGATGCCGCCTTTTTAATTATGCAAAACTATCACGAGAAGCCGTTTTTAAATGTGGGCACGGGCACCGATTTAAGCATTAGAGATTTGGCTATTTTAATTCAAAATATCATTGGTTTTGAAGGAGAATTAATTTTTAATCCCGAAAAACCAGACGGCACACCCAGAAAACTCATGGATGTAAGTAAAATAAAATCAATAGGTTGGGAGCCAAAAATAGATTTAGAAACCGGAATAATATTAGCTTATCAAGATTTTATTAAAAATTTAAATACAAATTAATATTTTTTTCCCAAATTGCAACAATAATTTCCTATTTATATACAATCCAATCGAATGGCAAAAGTTAAAAGTAATCATAAAATATTTATCGTAGAAGATGATTCTTGGTATAGAAACTTCTTGAGTTACACTTTGCAATTAAATCCGGATTATGAAGTTGTTGGTTTTGAAAACGCAAAAGACTGCTTAAATAACCTCCACCAAAAACCCGATTTAATTACCATCGATTACTCATTGCCTGGCATGAATGGGGCCGAATTAATTAAGAAAATTAAAGAAATAGACGAACAAATTCAACTCATCGTAATATCGGGTCAGGAAGACATTGGAACAGCAGTAGACTTATTAAAATTAGGTGTTTTTGATTACATTATTAAAAACGAAGATACCAAAACCCGCCTAATGAATTCGGTTCAAAACGCCCTCATTAATTTTACCCTAAAAACAGAAATCACAGAACTGAGAGAAGACTTAGGAAAAAAATACGATTACTCAAAAACCATTATTGGAAATAGCGATTCGTTGAAGAAAATATTCTCTTTAATTGAAAAAGCAGCCAATAGTAAAATTACGGTTTCGGTAACAGGAGAAACTGGAACGGGTAAAGAGTTGGTAGCAAAAGCCATTCATTATAATAGTGAGCGTAAAAAAGCCCCCTTTGTTGCCGTTAACGTAGCTGCCATTCCAAAAGAGTTGATAGAAAGTGAGTTATTTGGACATGAAAAAGGGGCATTTACAGGGGCAGATGCAAGGCGAATTGGAAAATTTGAGCAGGCCATTAAAGGCACAATCTTTTTAGATGAAATTGGCGAATTAGATTTAAACCTGCAAGCCAAATTATTGCGTGTTTTACAAGAAAGAGAAGTGACAAGAATTGGTAGCAATACCGCTATTCCTATTGATGTAAGAATTGTAGTAGCTACGCATAAAAACCTTGCTACCGAGGTACAAGAAGGCAGGTTTAGAGAAGATTTGTATTATAGATTATTAGGTTTACCCATTCATCTTTCGCCATTAAGAGAGCGCGGAAATGATATAATTTACCTCGCAAAATATTTTATTGATGAATACATCAAAGAAAATAAAACTGGAAAAATTATCTTAGGTGGTGATGCGCAGAAAAAATTAATGGATTATACCTATCCCGGAAATATCAGAGAACTGAAAGCCATTATCGAATTAGCTTGTGTAATGTGTGATAACAATATTATCGAATCTAAAGATATTACGTACAACACAGAAAAGTCGATGAACGCTATTTTAAATCAAGAAATGAGCTTCGACGACTATACCCATTTGATTATAAAGTATTACCTAGAAAAATACGAAGACAATGTAATTACGGTTGCGAAAAAATTGCAGATTGGAAAGTCTACCATTTACCGCATCATGAAAACAGATTCTTTTCAAAAAATTTACAACAAATAACAAGGCATTGACCTCTAATTTATGAAAAAAACACTCTTAGCATTAGATGATGAATTGAGCATTTTGAAAATTCTCGATTTTTATTTCAACAAAAGCTACAATGTGGTAGCTAAACAAAATGGCAAAGAAGCTTTAGAATGGATGCAACAAGGTGTAATACCTGATGTAATTATTGCAGATGTAAATATGCCAGAAATTAATGGCCTTGAATTTATCAAACAAATTCGTTCGAGTGGATTTTTTAAAGATGTGCCGCTTATTATGCTATCGGGCAACGAGGGTTCTTCTGATAAAATTAAATGTTTAAAAGCAGGTGCAGACGATTACCTTATAAAACCTTTTAACCCCGAAGAACTCGAGGCTAGAATAGACAATATTTTTAGAAGACTTAAGAAAATCTAATGATGGAACCTACGTTTTCAAAAGAAAGAATTGCTTTCATTTCATCAGACCCTGATTCCATTGTTGAATTTAGTCACTTGTTTAAGGAAGAGTTCGAAATTTTTCATTTCGATAATATCTTTCAGTTTATTCAATGGACAAATATAAACGATGCAGTTAAGTTGGTGGTAACCTATTCCGATTTATTGGGAGCCAATGGAATTACTTTAAGAAAGAACTGCAAGAATGTGCCAAAAACAGCCAATGTACCTTTTATATTGGTAGTAGATAGAATTACAGAAGCCAATAGAAATATTGCCCTTTTAGAGCAATTTGCCGATATTTTTGAGCGCCCTATCCACATCGATGATTTTATGATGCGTGCGCGTTACCTTATTCAAAATCCGCCTCGCTACCACAAATCTTTGGTTAAAAATCAAAGCATTTTCCCTAAGTATAGCATTCCACTTTCGAAACGTATTTTTGATATTGTTTTTGCTTCACTTGCCCTCCTATTTCTATTTCCATTTTTCCTCATTTTTGCCCTTATCATCGTTATCGAATCCAGAGGTCCGGTATTTTATGCCGCCAAAAGAGTTGGTTCAGGCTATACCTTATTTGATTTTTATAAATTTAGATCGATGCGCCAAGGGGCAGATGCTATGTTAAAAAGCTTAAAACATTTAAACCAATACAATGGAAATTCTATTGAAAGCTTAGATGATTTTAAAAACTATTTATGCAAAGAATGTAAAGAGGCCAACTCAGGTTGTAAATCTAAATTATACATGGATGGCGAAATGATTTGCGAAAAAATATTTGCAGATTACAAACGCATTAAAGATGGTTCTAAGTTTATTAAAATTGAAAACGATCCAAGAATTACGCGTTTTGGAAAAATAATGCGCAATACCAGTATCGACGAGTTGCCTCAATTGGTAAATGTACTGAAGGGAGATATGAGTATTGTTGGAAATAGACCTCTTCCTTTGTATGAAGCAGAGAAATTAACTACCGACCAATTTGCCCTTCGTTTTATGGCTCCTGCTGGTATTACTGGTTTGTGGCAAGTAACCAAAAGAGGTAAAGGCGGCCCAATGAGCGAAGAAGAGCGTATGGAGTTAGATAATGAATACGCCAAAAATTATTCGTTTTGGCACGATATAAAAATTATTTTGAGAACCATTCCGGCTTTATTTCAAAAAGAAAACGTGTAATTTTTTTCGGTTTGAACCTATTCGCCTTTGCGCTTGTGATTGCATAAACTTTTGGTATGCCCATAAATTAGGCTATTTTCGCAGCCTTTTTAACGCGGATGTACCAAAGATTTATTCCTTATTTTAAGCAAATTGCCATTCTTAGCATGCCCATCATTATTGGTCAGCTAGGCATCGTATTAATGGGTGTTGCCGATGTTATCATGATAGGCAAATTAGAAGCTGTTCATTTGGCAGCAGCTTCCTTGGCCAATGCCATTTACTTTTTTATTGCCATTTTAGGAATAGGAACACTCACCGCGGTATCGCCTTTGGTGGCCAAAAGTAAAGGAGCTGCCAAGCCCAATCAGTGCGCCATTTTATTTAATCAAGCTATAATTGCTGCGGTAGTTTTAAGTCTTTTTATTGGAGGCGTTTTGTTTATTATAACCCAAAACTTACATTGGTTCAAACAAACACCTGCTGTTAGCCTTTTAGCCAAAAATTATTTGCACCTATTAAATATTGGCACCCTGCCCATGTTGCTGTTTTTAGCCATTAAACAATACAGCGATGGACTAGGAATTACCAAACCATCGGCAGTAATTACCATTATTGCCTTGCTTATGAATGTGTTTTTAAATTGGGTATTTATTTATGGCAACTTAGGTTCAGCCAAATTAGATTTGGTAGGTGCCGGAATTGCCACTACCCTATCGCGCATTTTTATGGCTGTAACCATGCTCATATATATAAAAACACAGGCTATTTACAAACCCTATTTGCATCTCAAACAACACGAAAATGATGCTGTTTTTTTAAAGCGCATTTTTAGTGTAGGCATTCCCTCTGGCTTACAATATTTTTTTGAAGTAGGAGCCTTTGCCTTTGCTGCCATTATGATTGGTTGGATTAATGAGTTTGCTTTGGCGGCCCACCAAGTGGCTATTAATATTGCCTCTGTAACGTATATGATTGCCACAGGAATTGCTGCGGGAGGCTCTATTGCTGTTGGAGATGCGTATGGACGAAAGAACAAAAAAGACATGCTAGATTTTGGCAGAGCGGCCCTGCTTATGGGAGCCATTTTTATGGGATTTTGCGCCCTACTTTTGGGCACATTAGCTCCTCAAATAATTGCACTTTATACCTCCGATGAACAAGTTACCTCAATGGCCATTTACTTGTTATATATTGCTGCTTTCTTTCAATTGAGCGATGGCATTCAATGTGTGGGCTTGGGCGTTTTAAGAGGCATTGGCGACACTAAAATACCAACGTTTATTACGGTTTTTGCCTATTGGGTAATTGGCATTCCTTTGGGGTATATCCTATGTTTTAAGCTGAACCTAAGTTTGTATGGAATTTGGTTTGCTTTGCTTATCGGACTCAGTTTATCTGCTTGGCTATTGAGCAAGCGCTTTTTAAAAGAAAGCACAAAAATTGATGTAAGCTACCACGCCCACAACTAAACCCAAACATGCAAACACGTTTAAAAGTTCACTTAGCTTTATTTGCTGTATCGTTGTTGTATGCAGCCACTTTTACCATTGCCAAATTGGCCATGCCTTTATACATTAAACCCTTTGCTTTTATATTAATGCGGGTAAGTGTTGCTACGGTTTGCATTTACCTTTTTCATAGGCATTATGTAAAAGGAGCCATTAAAGATAAAAAAGACTTATGGCCTCTATTTGTCTCCGCAGTTTTTGGCGTAGCCGGAAACATGTTATTGTTCTTTAAAGGATTATCTATTACCTCCCCCATCAATGCTTCGGTGCTTATGCTTAATACACCCATTTTTGTATTGGTATTTGCATCCATAATTTTAAAAGAAAAACTCACATTCAATAAAATAGCAGGCTTGTTAACGGCCGCTTTGGGAGCCATTTTACTCATGGGTGGCTATAAATTTGAATTCAATCAAGATACTGTTTTGGGAGATATATTTGTAATGTTAAACGCCATTATATATGCCTTCTATTTGGTATATGCCAAGAGACTCATGGTAAAATATCATCCCCTCACGGTTACCTTGTATGCCTTCTTTTTTGGCTTCTTTTTGGTGCTTCCTTTTGGTTTGACCCAAACCTTGGAAATAGATTTTGCTCACCTACCCTTGAGTATTTGGGGAGCCATTGTTTTTGTAAC
The DNA here is from genome assembly GCA_030699355.1 of Bacteroidota bacterium. Taxonomy (GTDB): domain Bacteria; phylum Bacteroidota; class Bacteroidia; order UKL13-3; family UKL13-3; genus B1. The sequence continues at coordinate 6,791 of JAUYMZ010000226.1, forward strand.
TGTGGGAGCCACTTTTTTAACCTATGTTTTTAATGCCTATGCGCTTAAACATGCTAGCTCAAGCTTGGTAGGTTCGTATATTTATTTGCAACCTGTATTAGCCACCCTTATTGCCATTTTATCTGGTAAAGATTTTCTAAGTCTAGAAAAGTTTATAAGCATGCTCATTGTATTTGCCGGCGTATTTTGGGCTTCTTATAAATGGCCTCAGAAAGCATAAGATTCTTCGCTATCGCTCTGAATG
>JAUYMZ010000229.1 GCA_030699355.1 Bacteroidota bacterium
CATTCAGAGCGATAGCGAAGAATCTCATACTTTTTCCCGGACAGTATTAATTTTAAATTGTATATTTGGAGCTCAATAAATGGACTTACACAAAGAATTAAAATATAAGTTTAAACAGGGAAATGCTGTGGTTCAGATTATACTGATAAATGTATTGGTATATTTGGGTTTTTCACTGGTTAGTTTGTTTTTCTTTTTATTTAATCAAACGAATGTTTTGGCCAGTTTTATGAAATGGCTCATGCTTCCCGCTGCCTTCCAAAATTTTATGTGGCAACCCTGGAGCATTTTTAGTTACATGTTTTTACATGAGGGCTTTTTTCACTTGCTCTTTAATATGTTGTGGTTATACTGGTTAGGAAATCTTTTTCAACAATATCTGGGTAATACTAAAACCTTTCAAGCCTATATTTTAGGAGGTGTTTTTGGAGGTTTAATATACATGCTAGCCTATAATATTTTTCCGGCTTTTAGCAACCAAGTTTATAGCTCGTTTGCCTTAGGAGCTTCGGCTGGTGTGCTTTCTTTGGTGGTAGCCGCTGCTACTTTGTTACCAGAATATAGCATTCAATTATTAATCATTGGGCAGGTTAGGCTCAAATACATTGCCTTGTTTTCTGTTTTACTTGATTTAATTAGCATTCCCAATGGCAACGCTGGCGGACATATAGCACATGTGGGTGGGGCGGCATTTGGGTATTTATTTATTAAGTTAATTTATAGTCAGAGTAATATTCCAGGTGCTCTCGATTCTATATTTAATGGCATTGGTTCTTGGTTCAAACCGAAACCTAATTTGCATATACACCATAAAAATAAATCGGCAAAAGCCACTGCATCTAATACCAAACCTAACCAACAAGAAATTGATGCTATTTTGGATAAAATTTCTAAAAAGGGGTACGAGAGTTTGTCGCAAAAAGAAAAGGAAATTTTGTTTAAAGCGAGTAAAGGGTAGGGAAAGGTGAAAGTTGTAAACTACGTATATTTAGGTATTAGTATTGGCTTAGCTTTGGCTTTGTTTGGAGGACTAGTTTCGCCCTATTTTACGCCTGCCGAATTTTGGCCTATTGCTTTTCTAGGACTTGCTTTTCCGTTTATGTTTTTAGCCAATATTTTGTTTTTAATTTTTCTAGTTTTTGTAAAGAAAAAATTCTGGCTAATACAAACTTTTGCGCTGGCTTTGGCACTATTAAAAACCCCAGCTTTTATACAGGTTAATCCCAAACCTCTTCCCAATCCCAAGCCAGCAAGAACCCTCAATGTGCTGAGTTTTAACACGCATTATATGGGTGCTTATGATTATAGTGGTGGCGATTCTGGCTTTTTCTTTAATATGTTAGATACTTTAAAACCCGATATTATTTGTTTGCAAGAATTTGCCAATTTGGGTGGTAACTACGAAAAGCCTATGTTTAAAAGGTTTTTTAAGCAATTTAAGGAGTATTATAATGTTAATGCGGATGCCCTTAACAATACTTTTCCAACAGGTTATGGCGTGTGTATTTTTTCGCGCTATCCAATTGTAAATAAGGGTTTTTTAGAGCTCGAAAATCAAAATAGCAACTTAACTGTATTTGCAGATATTGTGGTAGATGAAGATACCATTAGGGTGGTAAACACGCATTTAAAATCGATTGTTTTCGATAAAGATGATTACAAAACAATAGAAAAGTTAAAGGATGTAGAGGATACTAATTTGGGTGCCATGCGCCGTATTTTGGCTAAATTAAAATATGCTTTTAAATCGAGGGCCAAACAAGCAGAAAAAATTAGGGAACGTTTACAAACCACAAGGCACAAGGTAATATTGTGCGGAGATTTTAACGATTCGCCAACCAGTTATTCTTACCTCACCATTCGGGGCAATATGAAAGATGCTTTTAGAGAATCGGGTAGGGGCATGAGCCGAACCTATATTGGCAAAATGCCTTCGTTTAGAATCGATTATATTTTACACGATAATACGTGGAAGAGCTATAATTATCAAACCAATACACTCAATTTTAGCGACCATAAAATGGTAAGTTGTACCATCGTTTTGCCTTAATTTCCCATCACAAAAACGCAAGGTATTTTGTGTAATTCGGGTAAGTTTTTTTTCCATTGAGCCAAGGTTTTGGTTCGAACCCAACCTTTTTCTGAACTTATATTACAGGCAATACACAGTTTACTTTGGGCATTACATTGTGCAATTAGCTCGCTTAGTAATTGGTTGTTGCGGTAGGGCGTTTCCATAAAAATTTGTGTAATACCACGGTGGGCCAAGGCTTCTATTTCTTTGATGCGCTTAATTTTTGGGTTTTTATCTATGGGCAAATACCCCGAAAACGCAAATTGTTGTCCGTTAAAACCGCTGCCCATTAAAGCCATAATCATACTTGAGCCGCCGGGCAAGGGAATTACTTCAATATTTTTGGTCTGAGCCAACGCCACCAATGCAGAACCTGGGTCGGCCACACAGGGTAATCCGGCATCGCTAATAATGCCGGCATCGCTGTTTTCTAATGCTTGCAATAATTTGGGAATTTCTATGGCAGTGGTATGTTCGTTTAGTAAGAAAATTTGCAACTCGTTTTGTGGGTGCTGTAATTGTAATCTTTTTATCAAAGCGCGCGCTTGTTTTTCATTTTCAACCACAAAGTTTTTTACATGATGCACCAATCTGCGCACCATTTCTGCTATAAAATCGTCCGAATTATCGGCACTTAAGAAGTTGGGAATGAGGTATAATTTACCGTATTTTGGTTCAGACATAAGTTAATTTATTGATTACTTGATTATTAAAATTAAAAAATAAGTGTTGATTTTTGAATTTTACCCGCTTATTTTCGCCGTTCTTAAAATATTACAATGGCAATATTAACAAAAATAAGAAACAGATCAGGATTAGCAATTGGCGTGGTAGGAATAGCGCTGGGTTTATTTGTAGTTTCGGATGCGCTGAATTCATTTGGTGGAGGCGGTGGTGCTCAATCTAATAATGTGGGCGAAATAGACGGTGAAAGCATAGGCGTAAAGCAATTTGACGACAAGCTTCAGTTTAATTTAGACAATTATCAGAAGCGTACACAAACAGAAAGTTTAGACGAGGCCACGCGTACACAATTGCGCGACCAAACGTGGAATCAAATGTTAAATGATTACATGATGGCTAAAGAATATAGTCAGCTTGGTTTAGAAGTGAGCGAAGAAGAATTGGCAGACATGGTGTATGGTAACAATATTCACCCGCAAATTCGTCAATCGTTTACCGACCCTAACTCACCAACTGGTTTTGATGTAAATACGGTTAAGCGTTATTTAAAGAATGTAACCGAAGGAACCGATGAAGCGGTTAAAGCGCAGTGGAGAGAATTTGAAGATTATTTAATTACAGAAACCTTGCAGCGTAAATATGCTAACCTATTAAAGCGTGGTGTGTATACTACGTCTTTAGAGGCTAAAAATTTATATACAGCAAGAACGCAATCTAAAGATTTAAATTTAGTTGCCTTGGCTTACTCAACCATTGCAGATTCTGCCATTGTTGCTGAGGACAGCGAATTAAAATCGTACTTTAAAAAGAATATGGACAAATACAAAGAGCGCGAAAACTCGCGTAAGTTGGAATTTGTTGTATGGGATTTTGCCCCAACTTCTGAAGATAGTATGCAAGCGCAACGTTGGGCTTTTGACCAAGTAGCGCAGTTTAGTGCTGCCGAAAACGATACAGCTTACGTAGATATTAATAGCGATGTTAAATTTGATGCTGCTGCCAAAAGAAGAAGCGATTTCCCTGAATCAGTGCAAGGTCGTTTGTTCCGTGATTCGGTTGGAAGTGTAATTGGGCCAATTTTTGAGAACGGCAAATATTCTTTATATAAAGTATCTGGTATTTCAACCGATTCAGTATTTAGTATGCGTGCCAGTCATATTCTTATTAGAGTAGAAGGGGCAACAGATGCAGATACCTTGGCTGCGCAAAAGAAAGCCAACGATATTTTGGCACGTGTTCGTAAAGGCGAAGATTTTGCTGCTTTGGCTTCAGAGTTTGGTACAGATGGAACCAAAGATAGAGGTGGAGATTTAGGTTGGTTTGCAGAAGGTGCCATGGTACCTGCTTTTAATGATGCGGTAAAGAATGGCAAAAAAGGAGATCAAATGGTTTTAAAAACGCAATTTGGTTTCCATGTTATTAAAATTACTGAAGATAAGAGCAAAAAATTAGTTTGCGCGGGTGTGTTAGAGCGCTCTGTTTCTGCTAGTGAAAAAACCAGCTCTGCAGCTTATAATGATGCCAGCCAGTTTGCAGCTGCCAGCAGAAATGGCGATGATTTCAATAAAAACATTGAAGAAAAAGGTTTAACCAAGCGCATTGCAGAATTTGTGCGCGAAACAGATAATTTCTTACCAGGTTACAATGATGCCCGTGAAGCAACGCGCTGGGCTTACAATGCTAAAGTTGGCGATGTAAGTGATGTTATGACGGTGAGCAATGATAAATACGTTATTGCTACTTTAACGCTCATCCGCGAAAAAGGCAAAGCCAACTTTGATGCTGCCAAAGAGCGTGTTCGTGTAGATTATATCAAAGAAAAGAAAGCAGAGCAATTGCAAGAAAAATTAAAATCTGCTATGGAAGGCGCAAGTACTATTGAAGCTTTAAGCACTAAATTAAACCAAGCGGTTACGCCTGTTGGTGGTTTAACTTTCGATAATGCAAGTATTCCTTATGTTGGGTTAGATAATGTTTTTGGTGGTACCGTTGCAGGCACCTCACAGGTAAACAAATTAATGGGTCCGGTTAAAGGCGATGTGGCTGTATATGCTTACCAGGTTAATAAAGTTACGCCTGCTCCTGCTATTACAGATTATAGCATGCAAAAGAACGAACTTTCAAGCGCCATTCAACAGCGCATAGAATATGGTTACTTTGAGATTTTAAAAGAATTGAAAAACGTTAAAGATAACCGCTTCTTATTTTATTAATATGCTGCATTACCACACAGAGGGTACCGGAGATATAAACTTGGTGCTCCTTCATGGTTACTGCGAAAACAATACCTGCTTCAACGAGCAGGTATTGTTTTTTAAGGACCATTGTAAAGTTATAACAATAGACTTACCTGGCTTTGGCAAAAGCGACCCCATCAAAGGCATTAGCATAGATGGCATGGCCCAAGAGGTAAAAAAAGTATTAGTCGGGCTGAACCTAAACCATTGCGTGCTAATGGGGCACAGCATGGGTGGCTATGTTGCCTTGGCTTTTGCAGAATTGTTTCCAGAATTTTTACGCGGACTTGGCCTTATACATTCCACTGCAGTAGCAGATACCGACGAACGTAAGTTAAAGCGCAATCAGGTAATAGAATTTATTACCAAGCATGGTAAAGAGCCCTTTTTAGAAACATTCATTCCTGCTTTGTTTAAAGAGCCAGCCTCTAAAGAACATACTCAAACTGCCGTAAAAGAAGCCCTTGTAAGCAGTACCGAAGGCATCATAGAAGCTGCCAAAGCCATGCGCGACAGGCCAGATAGAACCCATATATTAAGCAAGCTAACTATCCCGGTATTTTTTGCCGTAGGTAAATACGACAGCCTCATTCCAGAACAAGCCATGTTTGAGCAAGCCGCAACATGCCAAATAGCACATATAGCCTATTTAAGCAACTCCGCCCACATGGGAATGGTA
>JAUYMZ010000235.1 GCA_030699355.1 Bacteroidota bacterium
TTGTGTAGTATCTCCAGTAGACCATTCTAAATTACCCGGACGTCTTACTTCAATTGTAACATTGTCTAAGGTCCAGCTTTCATTACATAAATTAGTATTATCTACGCTATCTGTTAATTCTGCTACCCAAGCCAAGTTTAAATCTGTGGCAGTATGACGGAATGAACGTGTAATGGTATATCTGGTGGTAATACCTGTGTTATCGCATCTTCTAGGTAAACCAGTGGCACTGGCTCCAGTTGTTGAAGGGGAGTTGGCAACAGGGAAGTTTTGGGTGCAATTTGTGTTATTGGAAAAGGTGGTAGTTAACACATTGGTTGAGCCATTTTTGAACCTAAATTGATCTCTACCAACTACCGAACAATCTCCTTCCCAAGTATCATGTATATATAAATCAAAGGTTACACGAATAGAATCATGTTGTGGTAAATTAAAGTAATCAAAGGTTACAGAGTCGTTGCCAAATGGACCCAAAACTCTTGAGCCATTAAACAATATTGCATTTGATTTATTCCAATCAGGAAATGAAGGCGGTATGGTTTGGAATCCTTGGAAATAATCTGTGTTATATTTAAAAGGAGGTACTGGCCCCCTTAGTGTTATTTCTGAACCTGCGCAAATTGTGGTATCAGGCGTTATGATGTTGCTATTATATAAACTAACAAAAACACTATCAACACCAGTGCAACCATCTGGGGTTTCGGCGGTAACTTTATACCATCTATTGGCACCGCTTGAAGTAACAAAAATAAATGAGTTGCGACTACCTGTGTTCCATAAGTAACTAATCATGCCTGGCTTTGCTGATACAATGATAAAACTGGTTTTACACTCAGCGATTGTATCATCTACAGCGCCTTGAATTAAATCATTAGGGTCAATCAAATTGATTGTTGTATTTCCAATACACAAGGCACCTTTTTGTCTAATTTGAACGGTTTCTACACCAGATGAACCTGGCGTTAGAGTAGTTGTTGCGGTGGTATCACCATTAGACCATAGGTATGAAATATTGGTTGATTCATCAAATTCTACCAATCCAAAGAAGTTGTTTTCGCAAGTATCACTTAAGTTTAGATTTTGGTTGGTAACATTCCAAAATCCACCTTCTGGACAATTCTTTTTGATTAAATAAGCATGTCTTTTTAATGTATCTGCTAATTGGGTTAGCGCATTGGCTGACCAGTTTTGAAAAGTTATTTCATCACAATTAACCCATTTAAAAGGAGCTCCTAAACCACGCTCTTTGTATAAACCTAGCCATAAATTTTGGCCAGCTAAACTAGGAATATTGGATATAAAATCGTTTTCTAAATTATCATTCATTACAGCTAAATAACCACCAGCTGCAATGGCTTTGCTTTCGGCACTCGACCAAGTACTGCTATTTTTGATTTTGTAATAATGATGTCCGTTAAATGAAGCTATGTATTCAAAATCTGAACCTACATTATCGCCACCATTGATTGTTTTTTTAGCAGGTGCTCCAGATGGCGAGCAGTCGTATCTTGGGTAGGCTTTTAAAGTTATAGCTGAACCTAAACAAATACTCGTATCACTAGGTTCAACCCTACCTTCTCCAAATGCAGCATAGGTGCTATCTGTTGCTACACAACCAGCTGCAGTTGTTACGGTACAAATGTACCATCCTTTTGTTGTTACATTAATACTTTCAGTGCCTGCTCCGGTGTTCCAAGCATAACTTGCAAAACCAGGTGTAGCAATAATATCTCCAGCTTGAACATTACAAAAGCTAGTTGTATCTGGACCTAAATCAAAAACCAAAGGTGCACCAATTACACAATTCGGGTCATCGTATAAGGTAATGTCTTGGTCGGCATTTATAGCCGTTCTAATTTCGGTTAAACCATTTGGCCAATTAATTACTAAACTATCTATAATTGTATTTGCACCCAATCCAAAATGAATTCGTTCCGATTTTCCAGAAGAGGTTGTTGTAGAGCTTTGTCCGTTATAAACTTTATGCATCCTTAGGTTACCCGCTTTAACAAAAATCTTTGCACCAAGAGGGTCGGCCTGACTATTACATGAAAGCAATCTAAGGTTTAAATATTTGTTATTAGCAGTACCATTATTTCTCAGTAATTGGGCATTTGAAGTGGGTGTACCTGGCACAAATACATCTAAAAATCCATCATTGTTAAAGTCGAAAATAAAGTACCTATTACTTCTTGTTGATGGCGTAGAAGCACCAGCCATGCGGCCTGCTCTTTGGTCGGAGAAAACATTGTTTCCATTGTTAATCATTAACAAAGGTGGGGTGTTGGTAGTACTAGGTTTTATCTCCCATAAAAAGTCGTAATCTCCATCGTTATCCGAATCAAATTGATGCGAAAAGGTATAATCAGCTACGTTGGCTGGCTTGGTATTATAGTTATTTGTTGAGTCTACAAATGTACCATCTCCTAAACCTCTATTTAAAAACACTTTGCAACCTAAATTACCTGGTCCTGGGTTTACAACTTCTTTTGTACCCAATAAAATATCCATATAACCATCGTGGTTTAAGTCTACAATATTAGCAAATCCAATTGGACTACTATTTGAAAGTCCGGTGCCTGTTGAAACAACTGTAAAACTACCTCCACCATTGTTTTCATAAAGCTCTAACTGAACAGCATTGTTTATGTTGTTGTTTTTAATAACCAACAAATCTTCATCTAAATCCAGGTCGTAATCTATAATAGCAATATTAGGTATTATTGGGCTTGTGAAACCAGAGAATAAAACGGTTGGTGCACTAAAAACGCCATTATTATTTTTTAAAACATTTACGCTAAACTCTCCACTAATAAGGCCAAAACCTGTGTATACAATATCATTATCCTTATCTTTATCATAATCCATAATTAAAATAATAGGATCATTGGTTTGGTGTTGTGCTGCAATATGAACTGAAAGCGGTAAGTTGGCGTCGCTTGTAACTTCGGTGAAACTTACCCCACAATTGTTTCTAAACAAGCGAATGTATCCACCTGCGCCTGATTTGGTAAAAAGCAAATCTTGCAATCCATCATTGTTGTAATCGTAGGATACAACACCTTCATCGCCATTGCCGCTACCCGCAATTACTGGTAAACCCACTGTTGCTGTTACATCGCTAAAAACACCATTGAGATTTCTGAACAACTTTATCGATGAGGTTAAATCACCACTTTGGTAAATAACATCCTCAAATCCATCGTTGTTGTAATCTACAACATCTAAAATGTGGCCACCCAAAACTGGTAATTGGGAGCCATTTATTACATTAGAATATTGCGAATAGGCTGAAAAATTTGCAAGTATGAGTGTCGCAAATAGTAATTTTTTCAACATGCTATTAATTTTTTAAGGTGTATCAAAGTAAAACAATGGCACAAATTAACTCATTGCCCTTAGTAATCATACGATTTAGTAAATTTTAAGATTCACAAATTGGGTGGTTTACCCATTTTTTTAGACAATTGAACCTTTAAAGAGAAATTTTAAAGACAATTCGCTAGCGCATAAAGATCATTTTGTCTGCTCTTTCTTTCTATTTATCAATATTTTGCAAGCAATCAGCTAAAATAGAAATATCAGTTTGGGTCAAATTTAAATGAAAAACGAATCTGACTAAATTTTTACCCATGGAAGAGAATTTAATATTGTTTTTAAGTAGTTTGGAAGTCAATTTTTCCAATGGAAAATCATCTGTTGTTTTAAAAATGATTAAATTGGTTTCAACTGGATAAATAAATTCAACCCAAGATTGTTCTTTCAATATGCCAGCTATATGTTTGGCATGGGCATGGTCTGTTGCCAATTTATCAATATTATTTTGAAGGGCAAATAATCCAGCCGCCGCTAAAAAACCAGCTTGGCGCATACCACCACCCATTACTTTTCTTATTCTTTTAGCTTGGTAAATATGTTTGGCTGAACCTAATAATAATGACCCAACGGGCGCACCCAGGCCTTTACTTAAGCAAATTGAAATAGTATCAAAAACATTTCCATAATCTCTTGGATTTTGGTTTTTGGCAACTAAGGCATTAAACAACCTAGCTCCATCTAAATGAAAGGGTAAGTTGTATTGCTGGCAAACGGCTTTAATTTTTAAGATTTCTTCCCAATCCCAGCAAGCGCCACCGCCTTTGTTTACGGTATTTTCGATACAAACTAATTGGGTATTTGGGAAATGAACATTGTCTTCATTAATACTATTTAAAACATCATTGGCTGTAAACATGCCTCTTTCTGATTGTATTAACTTAACAGAGGCCCCGCTATTAAAAGCAATTCCGCCTCCTTCATATAAATAGACATGGGAGCGGGCATCGCATATAACTTCTGAACCAGGTTGTGTATGTAATTTTATTCCAATTTGATTGGTTTGTGTTCCGCTGCTGCAAAAAAGAGCCGCTTCCATTCCAAATAAATGAGCGGCATAATCTTGCAGGGCATTGATACTTGGGTCTTCGCCAAAAACATCATCCCCAACTTCGGCATGCATCATGGCTTCCCTCATTTCTTCACTTGGCTTGGTTACGGTATCACTTCTTAAATCAATGGTATTTGCCTGCATTTTTTTATTTTTTGGTTCAGCAAAATAGTAAATTTTAACAGTCTAATAAAAAAAATAGCGTTATTCGTAGCAATATAAAAAAGTATGTACGCAACTATTTCCGATTTACTCCGCGATCTCTTTGGGTTAAACATTCCCTTACCTATTCAAACTTTTGGTTTTATGATGGCTTTATCTTTTGTGGGTGCTTATTTGGCCAGCTCATCAGAATTAAAACGAATGGAGGCAAATGGGTTATTAAAACCATTTATGGTAAAGCAAAAAGTGAATGAGCCTGTGCTTCTGTTAGATTTCGTAACGGCAGTTATTATTGGTGCTTTTATTGGATTTAAATTTTTGGAGATGGTACTCGATTACGAATCATTGGTTGCCAATCCGCAGAAATTTATTTTGAGTGGAAAAGGTAGTTGGTTTGGTGCATTATTGGGCGGTGCTTATGCTTATTATCAAAAGAAAAAAGAAGCCGATTCGCTAAAAGGAAAAGAATTTAAAATTGTAGAAGTGCTTACTCACCCGCACGAATTAATGGGTAATATTGTTGGTATTGCAGCCATTGGAGGAATTTTGGGTGCTAAGCTTTTTCATAATTTAGAAAATATAGATGAGCTTATGGCTGATCCAATTGGCTCATTGGTTTCGTTTAGCGGATTAACGTTTTATGGTGGGTTAATAGTTGCCGCAATTGGTATTATTTATTATGTAGGAAAACACGGTATTGGTGCTTGGTACATTTGTGATGCTACCGCTGCCGGATTGATGTTGGCTTATGGAATGGGAAGATTGGGATGTCATTTAAGTGGTGATGGAGATTGGGGTATTGATAATTTAATGCCAAAGCCAGAGTGGTTGAGCGCCTTTCCAGATTGGGTTTGGGCATATACCTATCCAAACAATGTGCTTAATGAGGGCATTCCTATTGCAGGTTGTGTGGGCAATCATTGCAACCAATTGGCCAATCCAGTTTTTCCAACTCCTTTGTATGAGGCGGTAGTTTGCATTGGTTTATTTGGCTTATTGTGGGCAGTTCGTAAACGCTTTACTATTCCTGGAACTTTCTTTATGTTTTACCTTTTATTAAATGGTATCGAGCGATTTTTAATTGAAAAAATTAGGGTCAATACCACGTATACTATTTTCGAAAATAAAATTACCCAAGCCGAGCTCATTTCGTCTGCCTTTGTTTTAATTTCTGTAGTTGGCTTAATTGTATTAATAAGCAACCACAAAAAGAAAGTGGCATGATTTTATAGCGTGTTTTGCAAAAAGAAAACAATATGAAAAAGAATATATGTTTCCTATTGGTAATGTTAGCCGTTTGGGTCCCTGCAACGCTGTGGGCTCAAACCGAACTAGAAAGTGATACACCTTTTGTAGTTGATTACAATTATACCTTGCCCGATTTTATAGTGGAGGCGCAACAAGATTCTAACTATGAAAAGAATTTACGCCGTTTGGTTTATAATGTTAAAAAGGTTTTACCCTATGCAAAAATGGCTAGCTTTAGGTTTCAAATGATGGAGCAAAACTTGCAAGTATTGCCAAGTGAGAAAGCAAGAAAAGAATACTTAAAACGAACCGAAAAGGCCATAAAAGAGCAATTTATGGACGATTTGAGAAATTTAACCAGAAGTCAGGGAAAAATTTTAATTAAACTAATCTACCGAGAAACAGGTAAATCTACCTACGATTTATTGCAAACCTACCGAGGAGATTTAACCGCTTTTTACTGGCAAGGTTTAGCCAAAGTATTTGATGCAAATTTAAAGGAAGAATACAACCCGGTAGAAGATTGGCAAATAGAACAAATCATTAAACAGTTGGGTTTTGAATAAAAAACCGTTCGAAATAGCAGAACTATTCACACACTGTTGATATCCGTTTGGTGCAAACCTGTTTTATATTTTACCTTTGCCTCTTATGTTGGAAATAAGTAATAATTGGTTGTTGGTTTTGGTGGTAATTTTGGGGCTAAGTGCTTTGGTTCAAATACTTTATTACCTGGTAGTGTTTTCTAGATTAGCCTTTTACAAAGATAAACCAACTCCTCAAAATGCTCAGTTACCTCCCGTTTCTGTTATTATTGCTGCCAGAAATGAATATAAAAATTTAGAGAAAAATTTAAAATTCTTTTTAGAGCAAGATTATCCAAAATTTGAGGTAATTGTGGTTAACGATTGCAGTTGGGATGATAGTCAAAAGCTATTAGAATATTACCAAGAGCAATATCCTCATTTAAAAGTTTGTCAATTAATTGAGCAAGAAAAATACCCAACAGGTAAAAAGTTTGCCCTTACCATAGGTATTAAAGCTGCTGCTTATGAGCAATTGTTTTTTACCGATGCAGATTGTGTTCCGGCGGGTAACCAATGGCTTCAACTTATGCAAAGTCAGTTTAGTGGTTCTACCGAAATTGTATTAGGTTATTCGCCATATCAAAAACAAAATTCTTTGTTAAATTTATTCATTCGTTACGAATCTGCCTTTACTGCCATGGCTTATTTTTCGGCAGCTATTGGCAAACATGCTTTTATGGGCGTTGGAAGAAATTTAGCCTATACCAAATCTTTGTTTTTTAATCAGAAAGGCTTTGCCAGTCACCAACATATTTTAAGTGGCGACGATGATTTATTTGTAAATAAAGCAGCCACTGCCAACAATGTGGCCATCCAATTAGATCCACAAAGTTTTATTTATACTGAACCTAAAAAATCTTTTGATGCTTGGCAACGACAAAAATCACGTCATGTTAGCACAGGTAAGTTTTATAAGAGTAAGGATAAGTTGTTTTTAGGAGGGTACTATGCTTCTTTATTTCTGTTCTTCGCGCTATTTATATTTACCTTGTTTACCTCATTTGATTACCGCATCATCTTGGGTATTTTTGCCCTTCGCTTTTTGGTTCAAACCGTTGTTTTGTATGGCGTTTACAAGCGTTTAAAAACAATGTCGCTTATTTGGTTTACACCTTTATTAGACATCTTATTTTTGTTTTACATCTATGTTTTTGGCAGTATTGGATTGGTTCGAAAACATAATAAAAATTGGTAATTGGATATTATAAATAAATATTTTCCTGAGTTAAGTGCCCAGCAAAATGCTCAGTTTGCCCAGCTTCAAGCCTTGTATGAGGATTGGAATGCGCGCATTAATGTTATTTCGCGTAAGGACATTGAATCTTTATATGAAAAACATGTTTTACATAGTTTGGCAATTGCTAAATTTATTTCCTTTAAACCGGGTACACGTGTTTTAGATATTGGTACGGGTGGCGGTTTTCCTGGAATTCCTTTGGCCATACTTTTTCCAGAATCTACCTTTACCATGGTTGATTCTATTGCAAAAAAAATTAAAGTTGCCGAGGGCGTTTCTGAAGCAATTGGATTGCAAAATACAGACTTTGCCATTGGTAGGGTAGAGCAACTAAAAGAAGATTTTCATTTTATAACGGCACGCGCAGTTGCGCCAGCCGATCAACTTTACCGTTGGACGCAACATTACGTTCATGCCAAGGAGGAGTTTAACGCCAAAATTAATGGCTACATTTTCTTGAAAGGCGGCGATTTAAAAGAAGAATATAAAGCACTTAAGCAGATAAATAAAAAGCTCGTTATCGAAGAAATTCCATTGAGCAATTACTTCGATGAACCTTTCTTCGAAACTAAAAAATTGGTTTATATTTTCTAATATTTACCTATTTAAATTTAGAATTTTCTCCACTTGCTTATTGCCCATTTGATTGCTAATTTCTAATAGGTAAATTCCCTTAGCCAAATTTTCAAGTGGCAGGGTAGCCATGTCATTTTCAATTCTTCCGCTTTGAACCAATTGTCCGCTTTGGTTAAATAATTTATAACTTAAATTGCTTTCAAAACAAGCAATATGAAGTTTGTTTTCGGCGCTTTGGTAAGCTAACTGAAACAGTTTTTGTGTGGCTTTATTTCCTTCAAAGTATAAGGTTTTACTGAGGTTTTCGCTTCCGTTTAGGTCTTTTTGTTTTAAACGATAATACCTTTTAGGTTCTGTTGCATTTTCGTCTACAAAGCGATAGGCACTGGTTTGTTCATTATTTATTTTCCCCTTTACAAAGCCAATAGAATAGAACGAAATTCCATCTTCACTTTTCTCAATTTCAAATCCTGCATTGTTTTTTTCGTTGCCCACCAACCAATTTAATTGGGTTTTTTCTTCACTTAAAATGCTTCCTGTAAATTGTAATAAACTAACGGGTAAGGCCGTATTGGCTGGACCTAATAATTCTACGTCATCTAAAGCCATACCGGCCTCAGTAACGCCTGCATCCGATTTAAATACCCATCTAAAAGCAACTTTTGGATTGCCAGCCAAAAATGATACATCTATTTGCTTTAAATTAAATGCTGTATTGTTGGCATTAAAATAAGGCTCAAACCTAGGAAAGGCTGTATTAGTTGTACCATTTGCAAAATCGTACCAATTAGTTTGAACCGAATTCCCCAATCGTGTCCATGTATTACCTAAATTGGTGCTGTACTCTACTCGGTATCCATCATATCCTACTTCAAATCTATTTTTTACCCTGAACCTAAGCGTGTAGGTACCGGCTGCTGTGCAATTAAAATTGGGAGAATACAATAAGGCATTTGAGTTGTTGGCGTAATTTCCTACCAAGCCTGTAACCCAAGCATTGCTTCCGCTGTTTACTCCATTTTTTCCTGCAGTAGTTGAACTTCCTCTAATAAAGCCTGTGCCGGTAATTAAATCTGGGCCAAAATCATTTGGGTTGGTTTCAAAATTACCCCCATTGGCAAGTAAGTAGGGAACTTGTCTGTAAGGTAAAATTTGGATATAAGAATTGTAGGTTTTTGTTTGTGCTCCACCATTAATTTGTAAAGTTACTGTATAAAAACCAGGGGCAAAATATTGTTTGCTTGGGTTTTGAGCTGTGCTAAATGTTCCATCGCCAAAATTCCATTGGTAGCTCAGTGCCCCAACAGAGGTATTGGTAAATTGCAATATAGAGCTAATGTAGGCAACTTTTTTGTCTACATAAAAATCGGCCGAGGGAGGCATAAAAACATTGCTGGTAAACATGCCCCTTCCGTGAGTTGCCGCTACTACTTGTTTATCAAAACCGCGCATTTTTAACATATCGGTTCGCACATTGGCAAATCCGCTATTACTAGGTTGCCAATTGGTGCTTGATCCACTTAAACTATCGCTTGTCCAAACACCTAATTCTGTGGCCAACATCATTTGCCAATTTTTATTGGGATTAAACAATGCCCAACGAATAGGCATGTCTGGTAAATTCCCTTCTATGCTTGTCCAACTGCTTCCTCCATTTTTGGTTTCCCAAACACTGTTTACGCCATAATTACTGTAGGTTACAACTACATGATTTTCGTTTCCTTCTTCTACTTCAATGCAAGAAACGCTGGTAGTTGGCATTCCTACACCATTGTTTATATGTGTTTCTATGCCCGCTAAAATATGGGCATTATCTACCCTAACAACCCTTCCATTGTTTAATCCAAAATAAACGCGGTTGTTGGTATTTGGCGATACTTTTACATGGGTAATTCTGCCATTATTAAAGGCAGGAACGGTATCAAATATAAGTGAATTTCCTGTTTGTGGATTATCCCAACGTACAAAGAAACCATTGTTTCCTGCTAAGTACATCTTGTTGTTTGTGTCGTCGTAATCGCTTGGACTAATAAAACTTCCAATGTTTTGTGCAGTACTAATTGCACCCGCAAAACTAGCACCTCCATTGGTAGAACGGTAATACCGAGTATACACGTAAGATGTAAACCAAAATTGAGGTTGGTCTTGGTCTATATGACAAAAGGCTCCATCACCGCCTGTTACTTCAATTGAGCTGCCAATTAGGGGCGAGTTTAAAGCATGTGAACCATTGTCTTGTGTGCCGCCTAAATATTGATTTGAACCGGCATTTGGATGGATATCGCAGGCATAAAACTGGGTGCTATTGTAATTAATTTCTTTGCTGCTAATGGCAGGACCACCTTGTGTAAAATTGCTACTGATATACATACCACCATCATTGGTAAAATAACAAACATTAGAATTTCCAGGTTCAAAACAAACATAATGTTGGTCGGCATGCACTTCTTGGTATCCAAACCCGCCATACCAATGCGATAATTGCTGCCAGCTAGCGCCTCCATTGCTGGTTTTAAATAAATCTACTCCACCAACTACTACTACATTGGTATTGTTTGGATCAACTGCTAAGCTTAAATCGTACCAACCTTGTCCTCTGCTAAAATCTTTAATAAATGCAGGTTGTGATACGCCGCCATCAGCATCAATAGGATGGGAGGCCGTGGTGTCGAAACTTACTCCTGCGTTGCTAGATTTAATAATACCTACAATCCTACCGCCACTCTCTACCAAGGAATAAATTACATTGGTATCATTATCTGCCACGGCAATTTCCATCTCATCTTTGTTCATGTAGCTCGGAAGGCTTAATGGGTTTGTCCAATTAATGCCGGTATTAAACGATTTATGCATGGTGCCACCGTTGGTAGTTCCTCCGCTCATGGTTACGTACATGGTGCCATTTTTCATTACTTCCAAATCGTAGGCTATGTTTCCGCCAGCGCTAGCTATGCCTGAACCAAGCACTTTTGTAAAGGTATTGCCTCCGTTGGATGAACGATATAAACCTGTTTTAGTAAGCACCAAAACGGTATCCCCATTGCCAATTGAAACTATTTTCTGGCAGAAGTAAAAATTCGAATTATTGGTACTATTCAATTGTGCCCATGTATTGCCACCATTACTACTTTTCCAAACACCCAAGCCACGCACCGCATCTAGGTTATTATTGCCTTCTCCTGTGCAAAAATACATTACTTGCCCATTGTTGGGCGCTTGGTCTATGTGGGTAATGGCAAGGTTTTGAAAAAAATCGTTGAAGGGCGTCCAATTGGGTGCCGCTTGGGTAATGTCTGTGGTTTTCCATAACCCACCGGCAACGGCTCCAGCCCAAACTGTTTTTCTACTTGGGTCGTTTTTGTCTACTAAAAGTGTTCTGGTTCTACCTCCACAATTGTTTGGACCACGCTCTACC
>JAUYMZ010000238.1 GCA_030699355.1 Bacteroidota bacterium
CATATAATTATCAAATTTAAAATTTACACAGAAAATAAATCATCTACATCCATTCAAACAAACAAAATCACTAAGGTTTTTAAATTAGTTATTGGGATAACCCATTGCCACCCATTTTTGAATTTGTTTAATTTCGCAAGCTGGTAATTTACCTCCTTGTGGCATGGCTTTAAAACCTGCTGCATGGGTTATACTTCCTATTAATTTACCGTTGGCAGCAATAGCAGCCATACCTTCATAATTACTTAAATTTACACCTGCACTTGGATTATTCGCATTATGACAACCTGCACAATAAGTAGTCATAGTTTTGCCTATCATATTGGCATAAGAAATATTTACTGTATCACAAATTTGCTCATCACAAACCAAGTTTTTTGCTCCTTGGTTTATCCATTTAGCAATAAGCGCAATTTGTGTTGCAGTTAATTTTGGCCTTGGCGGCGGTGGCATTATTTTATCGGGTTTATCTTCTGTAATAACTTCATATAAATCAGAACTATTTAAATCAAATGGAACCACTTTACCGGTATTTATAACCTTGTCATAAGAATTTAAAACTACCCCGTCAGAGGCCGTGCCAGCATCATGACAACCACTCATGGCACAATTGGAATTTAAAATGGGCAGCACATCTCGCCCAAAATAAACGATAGTAGAATCGCAAGGCTGCTTATTCCCTCCCGTTCCACTTGTATCCTTTGGTATACCCGGAACATTTAACTCCGTAGGCTTATGCTGACACGATGCCATCACCCACATATAAACCACCCCTAAAACTAAAAACCTTTTCATATTTATTTATTTAATCAAAAAACCTTGTTTGAATTATGAATTATGAAGTATGAACTATGAATTACGAGTTAAAAATTGTGATTAGCCCACCTACCCCAAGGCTTCGGTGAACAAAACGTAATTCATAACTCATAATTCATAACTCATAATTCATAATTCTTTATCAAAACCTACTCGCTTTAATAAACTCCTGTAGCTCAAACACACCCGAATCTTGAATTTCGGTTTTATTCCCTTCCCATAATCGTTGTCCTTTGTATATAAAAACGATGTGGTCGCCCATGTCAAAAACACTTTTTATATCATGTGAATTTATCACGGTGGTAATATCGTATTCTTCGGTAATTTCTACAATCAACTCGTCAATTACACGCGATGTTAAAGGATCTAAACCACTATTGGGTTCATCACAAAAAAGGTATTTTGGATTCATGGCAATGGCCCGGGCAATTCCAACCCGCTTTTTCATTCCGCCACTGATGTTAGATGGATACAGTTTATTTACATTCTCTAGGTTTACTCTTTTTAAACAAAAGTTTACCCTGTCTAATAGCTCACTTTTATTCATATCAGACAACATCCTAAGCGGAAAAGCCACATTGTCTTCTACACTCAAAGAATCAAACAGAGCACCGCCTTGAAAAAGCATCCCGATTTCTTGACGTAAAACTTTCTTTTGTTTATAATCCAAAGCATGAAAATCACGCCCATCAAAATCTACAACGCCTTTATCAGGCGTAATTAATCCAACCATGCATTTCATCAATACACTTTTACCTCCACCACTGGCACCAATTACAAAAGTGCATTTTCCTTTTGCAAAAACTGCACTTACATCTTTTAGCACTTCGCGGCCATTAAAAGATTTACAAATTCCGTTTAAGGCTATCATTAATACAGCATCAATTGTGTTAAAATATAATCGAAGAAAATAATGGCAATACAACTTTGCACCACAGCCATGGTACTGGCTGAACCAACCTCTAATGCACCGCCTTCGGTAATATAGCCGTTGTAGGAAGAGATGGTGGCAATTAAAAACGAAGAGAAGAAAGCTTTGGTTAAGGCATGGGTTACAAAGAATCCGTTAAAATCCATACGTAAGCCCACAATATAGGTGTCTACCGTCACCATTTCAGAAAAATAACAAGAAATAGCACCGCCAATATTAGATAAAAACATACTGCAAACAACCAAAGCAGGAACCGCAAAAATAGCTGCCAAAATTTTCGGCAAAGCCACATAACTGGCGGCATTAATCCCCATAATTTCCAACGCATCAATTTGCTCACTTACCTTCATTGTTCCAATTTCAGAGGCTATGTTTGAACCAATTTTGCCAGCCATTACCAAAGCAACAATGGTGGGCGAAAACTCCAAAATATTGGCATCGCGTACAATACGACCCAGGATTGTCATGGGCACCAAACTGCCTTGTAACTGACTACCAAACTGAATTACTGTAACGGCACCAATAAAGAGAGAAATGATGGCTACAATGCCAAAAGAATCATTTCCCATTTTGTAAATTTCGTTAAAAAAGGCGCGCCAAAACATACGCCACTTATCGGGCTTGCGAAAACACGCAAGTAAAAACAACAAATAACTTCCTAATTTCGATAAAAATTTCATGCTTTCATTTCTAATATTATACCTAAGGGGATGTAAATATAATGGTTTACAAAAATACTACAAGTATTGCAAAAC
Organism: Bacteroidota bacterium; assembly: GCA_030699355.1. Taxonomy (GTDB): domain Bacteria; phylum Bacteroidota; class Bacteroidia; order UKL13-3; family UKL13-3; genus B1. The sequence continues at coordinate 2,503 of JAUYMZ010000238.1, forward strand.
TTTTGTAACGCTTAAAAATTCAAAGCAAATGCTTATTATATCAATTGGATTTTAATTTAAACCAAAACATGCATGGCAAATACCTGTCTTCACGATATTCAATCAAGCCATCTATATAGGTTATACTTTCCCAGTTATCACAAGAAACCTTTGTTAGTTTTTTTATAGAATTCACTACCACATCATGTAATATTAGAAATGAAATCCAGTAAAAAGATTTATCAACACCCACCCTATTTAATACAAGTTAACCAAATTTTGGAATCAGATATTAAGTAAGCTGTTTTATTATTATCTAATTTATTGGTTAATAGAAAAAGGGCCTTTTGTAATGAAAGCTCTTTTATTTCAGAGAAGGTTAATTCAAATTGCTCTATATCTTCCATATTCTCTATTAGGTATAGCTTTTGATCCTTAATTAAAAGCCACTGAAAAGGATCATCACTTTCATCATCTATCAAAATAGGAACATTTATAATATCAAATAATTTTTTACCTAAAATTAAACTATTTAACACAGATTCTTTCCTTGCAATATCATAAGGAATAAAAAAAGATACTTCTTGATTAAAATATAATGCGTTTGCTATGTTTTCAATCTGAAATGTTAATATTCTGTCTTCATTATCAAATAAACCGCCAATTTCTTTGACATCCAAATTGAAAATTTTTGAAATAGCATTTACTAAGTCAGATTTCGTAATTGAATT
>JAUYMZ010000256.1 GCA_030699355.1 Bacteroidota bacterium
GGTACTGTTACCAATATTACCAATGTTATTACCAGTGATATTCCAGCAGAAGGATATACTCCCGGAGCTTCTTATACCATTACAGTAAGTGTAGATGGAAGTGGAAGAAAAGGCTTGTGTGTGAGTCCGCAAAAAGAAGACGGTACTTTAATGGGAACGCTTACTGTTGGTGCAGGTTCAGCTTTTGTTGGCGGTAAATATATAACCCATACCTCACCAAAAACAGATGCGGTGGCTGTATGGACGTTTACTTGGGTAGCACCTGCCGCTGGTTCGGGAAGAGTTACCTTTTATGGTGCTTTTGCCAATAATAGAAATGTGGTTCGTAAATCTGAATATGCTGTTGAAGAAAAATTGGCATCGGGTATGGCAGAAAATAAATCGTTTTCTCAGTTTAGTGTATTTCCAAATCCGGCTAGTGCTTCTGCTTCTATTACGATTGGGTTCAAACCAAAATCTGCTGAAAATTTAAAGGTAAGTTTAATGGATATTACCGGCAAAGAGTTGGCAGTTTTGATGAACGAATATGCAGAACCAAGTTATCAAGAACATTCTTTTGTGTTGCCACAATTAAACAAGGGATTATATTTTATCCGCCTAACTGGTAACAAAGAAAGTATCACTCGAAAATTGTTAATTCAACATTAAATAAATAAGGGTAACGCCACGCTCCAAGCGTGGCGTTTTTTTTTGCCAATGGCTTTCACAATCATCTTACATAAGCAAGCCTATTCGCTGCAACAGTTTGTTGCGGCAAGCTTTGCTGAGCCATATCTCATGCGTGTTCAAGCGTTTTTGCAAAATTGGCAATTAAATAGTTCTTTTACTTTTTATAGTAGCGGAACAAGTGCTCAACCTAAGCCTTATTTGTTTAGTAAAAATGATTTGATACAAAGTGCTCAGAACACCTTGCAAGCACTTAAATTACAAAGTGAACAGGAGCATATTTTACTTTGTTTAGATGTAAAATTTGTAGGGGGTGCTATGATGTTGGCACGAGCTTTAATACTGGGTTGCCAAGTTTCACTGTTTGAACCAACACGAAATATATTGGGCTTATTGAGTAAAGAACATCCATATACTTTTGCCTCTTTTGTGCCGCTACAATTGCAAACCTTAGCAGAAAATTTATCCCTATTTGAGCGTATTAAAACGGTACTTATTGGGGGCACTTATATTTCGCCCGAGTTAAAAGCGCGCATTCTACTGGCTAAAAATAGGGTGTTTCATACCTATGGCATGACTGAAACTTTATCGAATATTGCCCTGATGCAATTGGGTGTAGATGCAGGTTATTGGGTTATTCCTCCTAACAAAATTAGGTTAAATGAGTTGGGGCAAATTTGCATTCAAACACCGCTTTATCCGCAAGAATTTGTAAGCAATGATATGGGTAAGTGGATAGATGCAACCCATTTTGAATTTTTGGGAAGAACAGATTTTGTTATTAATACCGGAGGTATAAAAGTTCATCCAGAACAAGTTGAAAAAATAATGGATGAACAACAGTTATTGCCGATAGATATTTTGTATTGTATTGCTAAAGCCAAACACCCCCTTTGGCAAGAAGAAGTAGTATTGGTAAGTAACAGTAAAATAGCCTCTTTATACCTTGATAAAATAGCTGATTGTTTTAAAAAATTGGGCATTTCTTATGCTAAGCCTCAGCGTATTATTTGTATTTCGGATTGGCCTATCAACGAAAATGGCAAAATTAGGCGAGGAGCGATAAATGAAATCATTGAAAATGAGATGCTTTAATAATTAATCTAAACTTTATTAAAAACATGGTAGAGAAGTCAGGGGTTTTTATAATTTCGCGTAAAATATTAAATATTTAACCATATGTACTGGACACTTGAATTAGCCTCTTACTTGGATGATGCCCCATGGCCTGCTACCAAAGATGAATTAATAGATTATGCCATTCGTTCTGGCGCACCTTTGGAGGTAATTGAAAACCTACAAGAATTGGAAGATGATGGAGAGCCGTTTGAAACGATTGAAGAAATCTGGCCAGATTATCCTACCAACGAAGATTATTTTTACAACGAAGACGAATTATAGTTCGTCTTCGCTTGTTTGTATTGAGTTTGAGTTTTGTTGTTGTACAAAGCCAGCTTGATATTGTTCAAGTGCAGGATTGCCTTTTTCTTGTAGATTAATGCAATAGCGCAATCCTGCACCTGCACCAATAGATTTTACTAAGCCTAAATCTAGCAATAGTTGAAAATCGCGTTGAATGGTTTTTCTATTGCAATCAAATTCGTTTACCAATTCTTTGGTAGATATAAACCCGCGGTGTTGCACAATATACATAATAAGCTTTTGCCTTTTATTAAGCACACTGTCGTCTATCTCTTTTAACTTATAACCCCGCTCAAACACATAGTTCATAATGTTTTTTTGGCGTGGATTTAATTTATCAAAATCAACTTGTTTCCTAAAGTAGTTTCTAAATAATTCTTTGAGTCTGCCCAACTGCGATTGCTGCAATTGTAAGCCAAAGCTTATTTGTTCATTTAGCCCATTTTCTTCGCCTTGTATGGCATTTACAACTATTTGGTCGTATGCGGGTTTGTTGATATAGATTTCGTGTGGTAAGCACAATAATCCATCCATATCCATTTTATGCTTTTTGAGCCAGAATAATTGGAGTAAGGTGGCAAATTTAGATTTAGATTCGCTAAACAAGGGTAGCGACATAATTCTAAAATGCAGTATCCAGCTTTGTATAATGGGATGAAATTCTTGGTCGTTGTTTAAAAAATCAAATAAATTCTCTAATTCAATTTCGGTCTCTAAACCAAGTTTCTCTGGCATCTTAGCGCTCTGTCCCGAAAATAGATTGATTTCACTTTTGTTTTGATGTAAATCTTCAATGAGGATTTTTTCTAATTGATATAAAAAAGAAATGCTCAGTATTTCGTGTGTTTGTTCATCAATAAAGATTTCAGCTTTTTGGTATTGTTCAACTGCACGTTCGGGCATGTTGGATGCGCGAAGATTTTTATTCACTAAATATTTTACTGTTTTTACATCCAGCAAATTTTGATCTAAGGCATTGGAATAATAGTTCCTTAAAATGGTACTATTCATTTTCTCAATGCTACGAATAGCGTCTGGCAGGTCAATGAAATCGAAAATCTTAGCCAGCTCTATTTGTTCTTGCACACACTGCAAGAAAGCCTCGTCTATAGATAAAATGGGTTCGTATTTATTGATTAGTATCATCAACTACGAATCTAAGTTGAAAAAGGCAGGCCTGTTAAGCCTGCCTTTTTTGCAAAATGGTGGATTACCGTTTGCAGCCCCAAATTGGTGACTGAAATAGCGCTTTATCCTTAGGTAAATAGGCCTTTACACTTTTTAATAAAAGTAGACAAAGTTTAAAAACCTTGTTAATAAATGCTTAATATTACTTAATTACCGCCCAGTGCTCTATACCTATCCATGCATTGTTTGGCATATTCTGGCTGGTTAAGTTTAGTAAAAACTTCGCCTAATTCTCCCCATGCTTCCCGCATGTTTTGGTTCATACCTAAGGCAATTTGATAATTATCTGCTGCTTTTTGTAGGTTACCTGTTAGGTTATAAGCTTTGGCTAAATAATAGTAAACTTCTGGTATGCTAGCATTGTGCTTTTTGGCCATTTCTAATTGTTTTATCGCATTGCCATAATCATTTAGGTTTAGGTAAGCCAAGGCGCTATAATACCAGCTTTCGGTTACGTTTTCTTTATATTTTGTGCTCTTACCAAATGCTTCAGTGGCTTTGGTAAATTCTTTTCTATTAAAATACACCAAGCCTAAATTGCTGTAGGCGGTAAAGTTTTCTGGGTAAATTTCGATGGCCTTCTTTAAGGTAATTTCTGCACTATCCATTTGGGCAGTATTTAATAATGAGAAGCCTAACATGCGCCATGCTTCTTCATCTTTTGGCGCGTAATTTACGGCCTCTCTAAAGTAGTAAACTGCCGAATCAAAAATTGATTTATCCAAAGCATCATATCCGCTTGGCATATAATAATTTTCTCTCTTAACCACTGCTGCCAATGGAATACCGTCGGCCATAACTGTGTACACTGTGCCTTTTGGTGGAAACGAACCATTTTGCAATTCGTTTTTAGAAAAGGTACGGGTAGTTAAAATTAAATAATCCCACTTTTGCTTTTGTTCCTCGGTTTCTCTGGTCCATACAAATTGCAGGCGTGGGTTTATTTGATGTGCCCAATAAGCTGCCGTGGTAGTTTCATTGTTTATGGCCACTACCAAGCTATCTTTTGGATGTTGATTGGCAATCCACTCTGCTGCTTCCCTGCACGAATTGCTATAATAATCGGTTTCATATTCTCCGTATGCGCCCGCTAATCCGCCCACTAATTCGTTAAAATACACATATTGATTGGGGTGATTTTGAAATACCCAAATGGCAGGTTTTACAAACAATACAGACAATACCAATGCTACTCCCAAAGCAATTGCTTTTTTCTGACCCAATAAATAATCAAAAGTTACAGCTGCCAAAACCACTGCAAACGGTAATAAAAACAGGTAATGACGCCATCCATTATAGTAATTTATATTGCTGTACTCTGCATATAAAATGGGGAAGAATAACATAAATATGAGCATCAGCCAATTACCAAAACCAATCTTTTTGCTTAAGCCAAGCACCAACAAAATGGATGCAAGCACGCCAACTAGCAAGTACAATGGATTCCCAATTCCCAAAAACTTAAATACATAATACCAAGGGGCATCTGTAATCATGTACATACGCTGACCTTCAAAAAGTTCTACGTTATTGGTATAGAAAGCATTCTCCGAAGCTTTAATATATGCTTGAAAGGGGTGTTTAAATGGATTGCTTAAAGCGTATGGCCATAAACTTATTCCTATCACATAACCCATGGCAGCTACCGCCAAAAACATTTTTAAAAATGGCAAAAACAGCTCCCCAAATTTGGCTTCTTTTCTGCGCATTTTGTCTAAGGCATACACAGCTAAAAACAATCCTAGATAAGCAACCAATAAAAAGGCGCCAACGCGTGAGGCAATCCCAATTCCAATACCAAAAGCCAACCAAAACAAATCTCTAAACTTTGGTTTAGGCAAACTGCGCATTACCTTAATAATATAATATCCTGCAAAGGCAAAACCTGTGGCAAATGGAATATCTGTAGGGTTATTCATGCTATTCCCAAGCCAACCTGGATTAAACTGCATAAATAAAATAGCCAATAAGGCCGCCCTCCAGCCTGCTAATTCAAAGGCAAGCAAGGCCGTAAAAATAAGTCCTATTAGTCCGTACAATGAATTTATAAAATGCCTTGTTTCATAGATACCTGTGCCAAACCAATTGTAAGTAATGGCTGCAATGGTATTCATTTGCTCGCCATAAAAGCGATAGGCCTGTCTAATATAATCTGCGCTGCTGGTACTCTCTGCTAATGCTGCCGTGTCTGAACCAAAACTTGATAAATAATTGTAGGCTAATTGCGAATATTCGTTGTGTGCTTTTTCATCCCACGTGCTGCCATAGTCCTGACTTAAAATAGGCATGGCAAAAATGCTGATTAAAAAAACGGCAAAAAAGGCAAAACGGTACATCGGGTGATTGCCATCTTGCCAATTGTTTTCCCTGTTTTTAAACTGCCAAAAGGCATCTTTAATAAAGAAATGAAAACGCAATGCAAAGGCATTTTTGAGCACGGTGCCAATAGAAAAACCTTTTTGCTCATCGGCAGGTAAAGCCATTTCGCTTGAATCTATTTTATACCCGCGCACTAAATTTAAGCTTTGGTGAAAATTGTTGGCAGAGGCCAATTCATGGCTGAACCAATGAAGCAATTTCTCTGTTTTTCCAATTAAGATACCACTATTGTTATCGCTGTATTGAACAGGTGTAAGCAAGCGCATTAAACTGTTGCTAACCTTTATTCCAAAGGGTACTTTGTTTTTGTTTCCTTTGGCCCTGTGGTTCATGTTACCAACCAAAAGGCTTTCTGCTTGTATTTGTTTTTTATTGGTTTGAACCGATTGGATAATATTTCCAGGGCTATTTACTGCAAAATGGAAAACAAGGCAATTAGCTCCTGTGGCTTGATTTAAAAGATGGGCAAAATTTTGATTAAGACTATGTGTTGGTTCAAACACCAATTGCTTTACCTTGTTTTTTGCAATAGATTCGTCTATGCCTTTATGGCTTATAGAACTAGATACCAAACAAAGTAATTCGAGGTCTATTTTTGTTTTAGACAGAAAAGAATGAATGTTCTCCCAATAAGTATTTTCTACCCCACGGGCATCAATAATTACCGAGATTTTATTTTCTGAAAGTATTTGTTTTTCCATGTGGTTAAGACTTGCTATGAAACAGGTTTATATTTTTTCAAAAACAAAAAGATTGTTTAATCCCAATTGAAATTTTTCTTTGTGTAATAAGCTAAAAAGGGGAGCGGCAAAAATACGCTCGGTATCTTCAGGTTTGTAGCCGTAATGTTCTTCTAAGCTCATGCCTTCTATGAGTTTTAACTTGAGTAAAATCTCCAGAATTTGGTCTACTTGCGGCGATGGAACAGTTATAATTAAACGACCTTTAGGCAGCAAATAATTGTGGCAGTTTAAGGCTAACTGACTTTGTTGAGCAGTTGGAATATGTTCTAAAACTGCCAATAAGGTAATGGCATTAAATTGTTCTCCTTTGGGGCAAGCTTCAGGGAAATAGCCTGGGTAAAGCGAATAAAAATCAGTTTTTATTTCTTTATCAAGGGTTGGGTCAACCCCAATGCCTTTAGAAATATAACCGCGCCACTGCTCAAACATAATTCCATCCACACTGCCAATGTCTAATACCGAGTCGTTTTTTTGAATAAATCTTTTAGCTTGCTTAATTCGAACGTTTTGTAGGTACCTATCTAATGATTTCATGCAATTATTTTTTATTAACCTGCAAAACACTCAGGAAAAAACTCGAAAGGATGGTTTGTAAGCCAACAATGATGGCAATTACGCTCGGAATTACCTTCCTTAAAATTTCGGAATATTCTAAGGGGCCAAAATCTTTTGCCTCCCATAAAGAGAGAGAATAAAGGGTTCCGCCAACTCCAGCAAAAAGAATAATAAGCCCTATAACCAAGCCCAATTCCATCGAAACAAAATCTGAAGCTTTGGCCAAGGAATTATTTTGTGGTAAAAACCCTGCTTGTACAGCATAAGTTCTTGTAAAAACACCAAAACTTACGGCTTGGTATCCAACAATAATAAAGGCTCCGGCATATAATAAAGTGTTGGTATCAAATACTACGTGAGGCAACATTTCTACTGGACCTCTTACAATAAATATGCTCATAATAATACCTAAAAGCATTAAGAAAATGCCAGGGTATAAAAAGAGCCAACGCGGACTATAAATCAATAAAAATCGGAGGTGTCTCCAGCCATCTCGCCAAGTTCTTAAATGTGGCGGGCGACTTCTTCCATCTTTGCTCAACGTGGTGGGAACTTCTGCAATATTTAATTTAAAAATAGTAGCTTTTACAACCATTTCACTGGCAAATTCCATCCCTGTAGTTTTAAGGTCTAATAGCGTTACAATATCTTGTCTGAACCCACGCAAGCCGCAGTGAAAATCGCTTACAGGACAATTAAAAAACAGCCTGCCAATAAAAGATAAAACAGGATTTCCAAGGTATCTATGTAAAAAAGGCATGGCACCTGGCGCAATGCCACCCATAAAACGATTGCCCATAACGAGGTCTTTTCCAGCACGCAGTTCGTTGATAAACGGCGATAAATTGCTGAAATCATAGCTATCATCGCTATCAGCCATTACTACATACTTTCCTTTGGAGGCTTCTATGGCACCCATGAGCGCACTACCATAACCCTTTCTAGGAACATCTATAACCCTGGCGCCCAAGTTGGTGGCCATTTGTTGAGAGCCATCTGTGCTGCCATTGTCTCCAATTACAACCTCTCCAATTACTTGGTTGGCTTGCATCCATGAAAATGCTTTTCGAATGCATGTTTCGATCGTTTCTGCCTCATTTAAACAAGGCATCACAACGCTTAATTCAATATTATTATTTGGCTGATTCATAAAACCTGAATTGCGAAAATAAATATTTATGACACATCACCCAATTTACAAGCATAATTTTATGAAATTGCTTGTTTCCTTTTTTCGTGTAATGCCTCTATAAGGCTTATTATACTTGTTTTTAGCTCGTCTGTATTAATTTTTTTGGACGCCGAAATGAATATAGCGGGATTATTTTCTTTGGCCATCCAAGATTTTTTAAGTTGTGCTATGTATTCTTGTTTACTTTCTATGGTTTCTTCTCCCAAAATAAACGGCTCTTTTAGCTGATCAATTTTGTTAAAAACCAAGATTACATCTTTGTTTAAAGCTCCAATTTCTTTGAGGGTTTCGTTTACAACATGGATTTGGTTTTCAAAACTTGGGTGACTAATATCTACAACATGCAAGAGGATATCGGCTTCCCTAATTTCGTCGAGGGTAGATTTAAAACATTCTACCAATTGATGCGGCAACTTTCTTATAAAACCCACTGTATCACTTAATAAAAAAGAGGCTTCGGGCCAACTTACCTTACGAACTGTACTGTCTAAAGTGGCAAATAATTTATCTTCTGCAAATACTTCGCTTTTGGCAATCAAATTCATAAGGGTAGATTTTCCAACATTGGTGTAACCTACCAAAGAAACACGCGTTTTTAAATCTCTGTTTCTTCGCTGCGTAGCGGCTTGTTTATCTATGGTATCCAGTCTTTCTTTTAACTTGGTAATGGTATTTCTTAAAATTCTTCTATCCGTTTCTATTTCAGATTCCCCAGGTCCTTTCATTCCAATTCCTCCTTTGTGTTTGCTCAAATGCGTCCACATGCGGGTTAACCTAGGTAATAAATATTGTGTTTGAGCCAACTCTACTTGAAATTTGGCTTGCGCACTTTGCGCACGCGAGGCAAAAATGTCTAAAATTAAATTGCTCCTATCCAGAATTTTACATTTTAGGGTATGCTCTAAATTACGCAATTGAGAAGGACTTAATTCATCATCAAATAATACAATGTCTATCTCATTTTCTGTAACATAATCAGAAATTTCTTGTAATTTTCCTTCTCCAATAAATGTTCTAGGGTTGGCAAAACTTAGTTTTTGTAGAAAGCGTTTTTTAACCAAAGCGCCTGCTGTATGGGCTAAAAAGGCTAATTCGTCTAAATATTCTTCGGCTTGTTCTAATCGTTGATGTTGCGTAATTACACCAACCAAAACAACTTCCTCTTGCTTTTTTGTTGTACTGTATGTTTTTGTTCGAGCCATGTGTTAATTTTGTATTCAAAAATACCTTTAAAAAGGTATATTCGCTTTCTTCAAATATTCTACAAATAAATGGCATTTAAACGGCTTTTCTTTTTAATCCTTTTTTCTTCAAGCATTATTTGTTTTGGGCAAAGCGTGGAATGGGGGAACCCCCAAAAAATAAAGCAAAAAAACCTGTACTCTCAAATTATTGGAGAGGCAACACATGGTATTTATGTGTTAAGGTGCAAGAACCAAGATTTTTCTAGAGACGTTATACTCGAAAAATATAAAACTAACTTAAGCCTAGAACAAAGTATTCCGGCTCCCATTAGCATCAATGGAAACATTGAAAGAATGCTTATTGTAAACAATGAACTTTTTGCTTTTATCAGCGCTAAAAATACCATTACCAATCAAATAGATATTTTGGTTCAGAAAATTGACCCAACATTAAAACCCAATGGTTTGCCCGTGGTTATTGCCAGCCTTCCAAGCAGTGAGTTTATCGACAAAAGAAAAATTCAAATTAAAACATCAGCTGATAAGAAAAAAGTAATTATGCTAATACTAAGTAAAGGAGAAGTTTCGGGAGATTCTAAGCTGAACCTATACGCGTATGATGAAAGCATTCAGCAAATTTTTGGCAAACAATTTACCTTAAACGAACGGTCTGAAGATATTTTTATCACAAATTTTGAAGCCGACAATAACGGGAATGCTTTTGTTTTAATTGATTTTCCAGCTAAAAATCCGAAAATTCAAGCTGATAACCGAGACTTTTTTCTGTATACTTATTATCCTAAAGAAGATAAAATGCTGGCTTACCAATTAGCCAACGAAAAAATGTTTGTAGAAGAACTTGCTTTATCCGTTAATAACTTTAATCAAACGGTTTCGGTGGCCGGATTTTACTCGAGTGAAAATGGCAGTTTGGTAAATGGTTATTTTATGGAAAGATTCAGTATTCCTAGAAAAACCACCGATGAAAAATATGCCGCGGTGATTGATCCAACTTTGTTAACCCAAATAACCGGGGGTAAATTAGATAAAAAATCGCCAGAGCTTAAAAATTATTATATCAGAAAGCTGGTGCCTAGAAGCGATGGCGGTTTAATTATTGTTTCTGAAAAATATACTCGTACCGAACAACGATACAGCTACTACATGAATAATATGCCCCAAGAGGGAATAAGAGTTGCTTTTAATTATGATGATGTGGCCATTATTTCGATTAATAAAGATGGCAGCATTCAATTTGGAGATTTAATTAGAAAACGACAAAGTTCTGTAGGTGATGGTGGATATTTGTCGGGCATTTCTTGTTTCCCAACCCAAGACCAAATTTATGTTTTGTATAATTCAGAACTCGACAAAGACGGCAATATCATGGTGCATAATGTAAATTATCAGGGCAAAGCAGATGAAAGAATTGCCGTAAAATCTAGTAGTTTTAGTGTAGGGCTCATTCCCAGCGATGGCAAGCAAACTGGTCCCAACACCTTTATTGGTTCAACCATTAAAGATAAACAGTATACGCTTATTCGTTTAACCTTTTAAGCTTGGTATTGTGTTAGAAATATTTAGGTCGAACTCGCTTTTCTCTATCCTTGGATTATTACTTTTTACGGTATTAATTAGATTGTCGATATTTTTTATTCCATTGCCTTTAGAGCCAGCCTTGCATACGCCTTTTGCAGAGTTGATATTTGATTGGTTAGAGGAACATAAATTGTTTGCTTTTCAATTGCCTGTTTTGGCTACTCTTTTGGTTTTTTTGCAAGGTTTATTGGTAAATTTTATTTCTGATGCCCACGATATTCTTTACAAAAGAAGTGTAATGCCTGGCCTATTTTACGTTTTGTTAAATAGCTTATATCCTGAACAATTGTTATTATCTCCTCAATTGTTGGCCAATACTTTTGTTATATTAATTCTTTATCGTTTGTGTTATTTATATGAATCTGAACGGCCACTTTTTTTGGTTTTTGATGCAGCCATCTTATTAGGAATTGGATTACTATTAGATTACGATTTAATTTTTTATTTGCTATACATATTGTTGAGCGTTCTATTTATGACCTCCTTCAATATTCGTTTTTGGTTGGCAGCTATTTTTGGGATATTTATACCAGCTTATTTTTTAGGTGTTTACTTTTTCTTAACCGATCAATTGGGCGATTTCTTGGTTTCTTTTCAATATTCTATTAGTAAAAGTTACTTAAACCCAATCGGAATTACTTGGGTAGAAGGGGTTATTTGGTTCATTATTATTCCCATTTTCGTTTTTTCTGCCATTGCCCTACAGATTAATTTTTTAAGAAATAAAGTTAAAACCCGAAGGATTCAATTAATTATCATTTTACTTCAAGTATTTGGCGTAATTTCTGTGCTTGCAGAAAACCAAATGTATGTGTTCGGACTCACTTTTTTAAGTATTTCTCTTTCCATTTTCATGGCCAATTATTTTATTCGATCCCAAAGAAAAATACTGAAAGATATATTATTCATTTTAATGATTGTTTGTATTTTGTATTATCATTTTATAAGGAGTTAATATGTTTTATTTTTTATCGAAGGTATTATACGCCCTGGTGGCGCCAGTAAGTGTAGTTATTATTATGTTTCTCCTTTATTTTATAACCAAAATAAAAAGCTATATATATTGGGCATTTGGCTTATTGCTATTTTTTACCAACCCTTGGATTGCCCAAAACATGATGGCTTGGTACGAGGTTGAACCAATTGCTCTTAAAAAGAAAAACCAATATGATGCCATCATTATTCCTTCGGGCTTTGTCATAAACTTTTCAATTAATGGTCAGCAACGAACCAATTTTAGCGATGGAAATGATAGAATGTTGCAGGCAATTGATTTATTTAAAAGAGGTATTTCTTCTAAAATTATTTATACAGGCGGCTCAGATACCGTATTTGGCGATTATGAGGCAGAAGCTAAATTGGGCAAAGATTTTTTAATAAAATGTGGCATTCCAGATACGTGTATTTGGATAGAAACAAAATCTATGAATACCTACCAAAATGCGGCGTTTACAGCCAAAATGTTGGAAGCTAAAGATAAAAATTGGAAACAGAAAAAGTATTTATTATGCACCGCTGGCTTTCATATGAGGCGCGCTTTGGCTTGTTTTGAAAAACAAAACTTCCAAGTTGATGCTTATAGTACTGATATTAGGAGTATTCGTTCTAAAGACACTGTTTTAAATACAATATTGCCTAATTATGGTGGGTTTCAAATATGGACTTACCTTTGGAAAGAGTGGATTGGTTTAGTGGTATACAAAATGAAGGGTTATATTTAATGGCTAGTAAGAAAGTAGTGAATGAATTGGATCGGGCAGAAGTGATTGAAATACTTGGTGCTAGAGAACATAATTTAAAAAATATTGATGTAATTATTCCTAGGCATAAACTGGTAACCATTACCGGATTAAGCGGTAGCGGGAAATCGTCCTTGGCTTTTGATACTATTTTTGCCGAAGGGCAAAGGCGGTATATGGAGAGCTTTTCTGCCTATGCCCGTCAGTTTATAGGGAATATGGAAAGACCTGATGTTGATAAAATAAACGGACTTTCACCTGTTATTGCCATAGAACAAAAAACAGTTAATAAGAACCCGCGCTCAACCGTTGGAACCATCACAGAAATATACGATTTTCTGCGATTACTTTACGCGCGTGCCGCTGATGCTTATAGCTACGTAAGTGGCGAAAAAATGGTAAAATTTACCGAAGAGCAAATTATCAATTCTATTATCCAGCGTTTTGAAGCTCAAAAAATATCCATTCTTGCCCCGCTCGTAAAAGGTAGAAAAGGGCATTACAGAGAGCTTTTTGAGCAGGTAAGAAAACAAGGCTATACCAAAGTGAGATTAGATGGAGCTGTGGTAGAAATTACGGCAAAAATGCAGGCCGATAGGTATAAAATACATGATATAGAATTGGTAATAGACCGAATTGAAGCCACCGCATCTGCTCGATTTAGGATTGCTGAAAGTGTTAAAAGTGCCTTAAAAATGGGCAAAGGAACCTTGGTAGTTTTATTACACCCAGAAGAGAAAGCGCACCATTATAGTAAGTTTTTAATGGATCCCCTAAGCGGCATTAGCTACGATGAACCGCAACCCAATACTTTTTCTTTTAACTCGCCTTATGGGGCTTGCACAGCCTGTGATGGATTGGGTGTAAAAAGTATTATTGATGAAAATTCGATTATTCCTGACCCTAAACTGTCTATTAACAAAGGTGCCTTATCGCCTTTAGGGGAAGCTCGCGAAAACTGGACCTTTCATCAGCTTCGTGAACTGGGCAAAAGGCATAAGTTTTCTTTTGCAGATCCCATTGAAAAAATTAGCAAAGAAGCCCTGCAAGTAATATTGTATGGCGATGATGAACCGCTCATAATTCCTTTTCAATATAGCAGCGGATATACCCAAAATTATAATAGTAAATGGGAGGGCTTGGTAAATATTATCACCCGTCATTATCACGAGAAAAGTTATGATGCCATCTATAAATGGGCAGAAGAATTTATGGAAATTCAAACCTGTCCTGCATGCAAAGGTGCGCGGCTTAAACAAGAATCATTGCACTATAAAATTGGCGATAAAAACATTGCAGATTTAGCCTCAATGGAAATTGGTGCTTTGGGAGATTGGTTCAAGCATATTGAAGATAATTTAGATGCCAAACAGCAAATGATTGGACTTGAAATATTGAAGGAAATTAGAAGTAGAATTTCCTTTTTGCGTGGTGTTGGAATTGATTACCTTACGCTTAATTCTCCAGCTAAAACATTAAGTGGTGGAGAAGCACAGCGCATTAGATTGGCTACTCAAATTGGCTCTCAATTAGTGGGGGTGCTTTATATTTTGGATGAGCCAAGTATTGGTCTTCATCAACGAGATAACCAAAGATTAATCGACTCTTTAAAGGCGTTGAGAGATATTGGCAACAGCGTTATTGTGGTTGAACACGATAAAGATATGATGGAGGAAAGCGATTTTATCTTAGATATTGGGTATGGCGCTGGAATACATGGTGGACATATTGCCAGCCAAGGGAGTATGGCCGATATTTTAAAAAGTGATTCTATTACGGCTCAATACCTCAATGGTAAAAAGAAAATTGAAGTGCCTACTTCTCGAAGAAAAGGAAATGGAAATACGCTCGAATTAAAGGGAGCCACCGGAAATAATTTAAAAAATGTTTCGGTACAATTTCCATTAGCAACTTTAATTTGTGTAACTGGTGTAAGTGGTAGCGGTAAATCGTCGCTTATTAACGAAACATTGTATCCCATTTTAAGGCAGCATTTTTATAATTCTAATCAAAAACCTTTGCCTTATAAATCTATTAAGGGTTTAGAGCATATAGACAAAGTAATTGAAATAGATCAATCTCCTATTGGAAGAACACCAAGAAGTAACCCCGCTACGTATGTAGAGGTATTTGCAGATATACGTGCCCTTTATGCGAATTTGCCTGAAGCAAAAATTAGGGGTTATAAGCCCGGTAGGTTCTCTTTTAATGTAAAAGGGGGTCGTTGCGAAACGTGCCAAGGTGCTGGTATGCGCAGCATTGAAATGAATTTTTTACCGGATGTTTATGTTAAGTGCGAGTCTTGCCAAGGGAAACGATATAATAGAGAAACATTGGAAGTAAGGTTTAAAGGAAAAAGTATCAACGATGTGCTTAATATGCCCATTGAAGAAGCTTGTGTTTTCTTTGAAAATACGCCGCATATTCTCAGAAAAATTGCTGCTTTAAACGATGTAGGACTTGGATACGTTACCTTGGGTCAGCAAAGTACTACCTTAAGTGGTGGCGAAGCACAAAGGGTAAAATTGGCCACCGAGCTCAGTAAAAAAGATACCGGAAATACTTTTTATATCTTGGATGAACCTACCACAGGTTTGCATTTTGAAGATGTAAATGTGCTTTTAGGAGTGGTTCAAAAATTGGTTGATAAGGGGAATACCGTGCTGGTTATTGAGCATAATATGGATATGATAAAAGTTGCAGATTATGTGATTGATATTGGTCCAGAAGGTGGCAAATACGGTGGGGAGTTAATTGGTGCAGGTACGCCAGAATATATTAGTAAACTAAAGAATAGTTATACAGCGCCTTTTCTCAAAAAAGAATTGCTTTAGTATCGCGTTGAAACTGATTTTACTCATAGAAATTATCTAATTTCAATCTTTCATTTGCCAAACAATAATGGATAACAAATGAAACTAACTACTTACTTAAATTTTAATGGTTCGTGCGAGGCTGCTTTCAATTTTTATGCCGAGGCGCTTGAAGGAGAGATTACTGCTGTAAATAGATTTGAAGGCGGCCCAATGCCTGTTCCTGCTGGGATGGAGCAAAAAATTATGCACATGGCGCTTCAATTTGGCGAAAATGAATTGATGGGCTCCGATGATATAGCGGCAACTGAGCCACCGCCGAATAGCCACCTTATGCTAAGCTTTGTGGAGGTATTTGTAATGGATAGAATATTCAACAATTTATCTGCCGGCGGTACCGTAACAATGGCGCTACAAGACACTTTCTGGGGAGCGCGCTTTGGCACCATAACAGATAAATTTGGGATTCGTTGGATGTTTAGTTGCGACTTAAACTAATGGGTTTACAAATACCTTAGGGCAATGTAAATCTGTATCCAATTCCTCGGGCAGATTGAATGTAAACAGGAAGTTTTGGGTCCTCTTCAAAATACTTGCGCAAGGCCAAGATAAAATTATCTATGGTGCGGGTATTTGGAATAACGGTATAATCCCAAACTACTTTTAAAATATGTTCTCTGCTAACTACCTGCTCTTTATTTTCTATTAGCAATCGCATAAGCATGCTTTCTTTTTTGGTAAGTTCGAACCTACCTTGAATTCCTTGCGCTGAATTGTTTTCGAAGTTTATCCAATTATTTCCAAAGTGAAACAATTTTGGAACTTTATTTTCATTGATGTTTTTGATTTGTTGATTGCGTTCAATTAACTTGTTAATGCGCAGAATCAACTCTTCCAATTCAAATGGTTTTGTTAGGTAATCATCAGCCCCTTTTTTTAATCCACTGATGCGGTCTGCTGGTGTATTTTTGGCAGATAAAAACAATACTGGAATTTGTTGATCGTACAAACGAATGTTTTCGCAAACCATTAAACCATCCATCTCCGGCAACATGATATCTAAAATTACTAAATCGAACTTCTGGTCTCTAAAAACTTTAATGGCCTCTGCACCATTTCCAGAAATTTGAACTTGGTGACCCTCGAGCTCTAAATTTAACTTAATGGCGTGTTGCAAGTGCACTTCATCTTCTACTAATAAAATTCTAGTTTGCATCTGATTCTAATTTAATTTCGAATATTGTCCCTTTTGGCTGATTGTCACAAATGCTTATTTTGCCCTTGTGCAAATTCACCAGATGTTTTGCAATGAATAACCCCAAACCCGTTCCTTTTGTTTTTCTAGTTTGTTCATCACCTACTCGATAGAATTTGTTAAATAACATTTTTTTATCAGCATCCGAAATGCCTATCCCTTCATCAGATACGCGTAATATTACCTGGTTTTGATTTAATTTTAAGCTCACACAAATATTCGGATTTTCACCTCCATATTTGGCTGCATTACTCCACAAATTATTGCAAATCATTTCTATAGCTCCAGCATCGGCGTTCACAATAATTTGGTCTTCAATGTTTGTCTTAATTTTGTCTTTTTCTTGACGTGGTTTATTGTAATTAGTAATCAACTCATTAAGCAACTCACTTAAATTTAAACTTTGCTTTTCTAACTCATATTTGCTGCTGTCTAATTGCGCCGATAAAAGCAATTTTTCTACTTGTTCTTGCAGCCTTTTGGTTTCATTCAGCGAATTTTCTGCAATGGTTAATATTTGCTCTGGGTTCATCGTTCTCTTCAACAATGTTTCCATATAAAGTTTCATGGCCGTTAAGGGAGTTTTTAGCTCATGTGTAACCGATAGCAAAAAGTTGTTTTGTAACTTCTTTAAAAACAATTCTTTTTTGAAACTGCGGTAGATATAAACCATGCCCCAAAACAACAAAAGCATCATTACCAAGCCTTCTGCAATATACATGGTAAGCTTTCTGTTCATATCAGTTTCAATTTGATTGTAACTGTTTATGCTTGGCCGCACCATAAAATTGTTTAAGGGCAAAAAATTATCTAAAAACACCAACTCTAAAGCTGGATAATTTAAAGCAAAGAATTTTTGCATGTCTAAACTATCGTTAAACATTTCTTGGTCTACAGCACCCTGTAAATCAAATGTTGCCTTGTAGCAACTTATTTCTAATAAATCTTTTTTCTGGGCAAAAATCTTTTGCGTATTGCTGTAATGTGCATAGGTCCACCAAGCAAATGCCGCAAAAATGTAAACACTTAATAAAATAAAAATAACGCGCGCTCTATCCATTTTTAACTTCTTATATTTCCCATAAGGTATTCCTGTTTGGTCTCATGTATTTTTTTATGTTGAGCCAAAAGGCCATTATTAAATAAATGATAACGGGTGATCCCATAGTAATAAAAGAAGTATAAATAAAATACAAGCGTATCTTTCCAGAAGATATTCCCAGTCTATCACCTAAATAGCTGCATACGCCAAAGGCATGTTTTTCTACGAAGAATTTTAACTTTTCCATTTGTATCTTCTACGAATGTATAAAAAAATTATTTCTTTATTGGATAAATTTGCCATCCATCTTTTACATTATATTTGGGTTTCTCTGGCAATAGGGCATTTATCAATAGGTTCATGCCCACACCTACGCCTACAGAAACGCCAATTCTACCCCCTAAACTATAGTCATTATTTTTATATGTTCTGTCTAAAAACCAGATTACCCCAAACGCAGTTCCCAAACTCAAAGTTGTTTTTAAAATTACCCTCCCCAAACCTATGCGCCTAAACGAAATAACATCTGCGTATTTTATTTCTTTGTATGTGGTAATTTCTGGGCCTAAAAAGCTATAACCCAAGGTAAAACTACTGTCGTTAATTTCAGTTAAAGTTTGTTTAAAGGTTTCGGTCTGACCCAAATACCCCCTGTATTTTATACTCAATTGATCGCCTAATTTGGCCTGAATAACTTTCCCTTTTTGTTGTTGAATAAATATAATATGCTCTTGTGCCAGCGCAGTTGTAGTAGAAACCAACAGCCAAAACAGGGTGTAAATAATTAGTCTACTTTTAAAATATAATTTCCTACTGCGCATGACAAGCATTTATTTGAACTGCAATAATAGTTTTTTAATTGAATCACTGCTTGGGTTTCTGAGGCTTTGTGAAGCGAAATATCCAATTTTTTCCATTGCTTCACAATGTGATTGTCTTCTGCTGGAATCTCTTGAAGCCAATGATACACATTTTCACACATTTGCTCTTGTTGGGTGTGTTTGCCGTAAAAGAAGAGCAAAGGGATAATGGCATTAATAAATAAACTATTTACCAAATTATTACTTAGCTGAATAGTCTCTACAAACGATTGTTTGTTTTTTGGATGCAAATCTCCAATATCTATTTTTTGTTTTCCACCAATAGAAATAATCTTTTTGGCTTCTTTGTAGTCTTGGCAATGCAGCAATTTTTGGAATAAATTGGATTGTTGTCGCATGCATTCTACCCATTGAAACAAGCGAATACTAGGGAAATTAGCCGGTCTTGTTTTCCCAAATTTCCAAATAGAAACATCTAAGGGTTTTATTTCATGCTTGTTGGCCAAAAACTTAAATTGTTGTTGTAAGCTCTGGTTAAAAGCGTTTTGCATATCGCCTTTTAAAAAACCAGCGCTGCCCAATATCAAAGCCTGACTTGCCAATAAATCGTCTTTATATTTCTGAAGAATTTTGAGTGGAACCAATTTACTTAATACTTCAAAGGGTGCTGCATTGGTTTTTTGTCCAAACACAATTGCCATTTGCTGGTATAACAACTCTTCCCAATGTCCATTTAATTTTTCATAAGATTGTTGCATGCCTTCAACTTTATAGGCCAATCTCTCTAAGCTTAATCTGCTCATCCAATTATTCCAAAGCAAATTGGGTAGGGGCTTAAATATTTCACTGCAAGGTATCTCTTGTTTGGCATGCATTATTTTCTCATAATTGGCCAAAATATGTGGCGGAATTAACCTGGCTATTTCTAAAGTGGGATAGGCATTTTGATAGGGATCCAAAATCTCTACATCATTTTGCCATACTACATGTAAAATTACATTGTGGTAAGCTGCATCATGTTGATGCCCATGTTTGAGCCAATCACTGCTTTTAATGTGTATTTCTACATTGCCTACCCAAAGTTTATCCGCAATGCGAATGTGGGCGTTAAAAAAATCGGGACCAGCGTTTCGGTTTAATAATCCTGGTTTAATTATTTGAATGGGTTCTGCTTTGCAGGTGTAAAGTTTCTTTTGGAGCAAATATTTATGCTGCCAAAGAAATTGGAGTAAGTCTTCTTTCATGGCTTTTGGGGTATAGGTTCAAAATAATTAATTATTAAGTTTCTAAACAAAACCTAGGGTTTTATAGCGCTTCATTCTCGGTTGTTTTTTTACACTCAAATTTTTGGGAGGAAAGGCCTACCTTGCGTCTTCAAAAAAATCGTGTTTTTATGAAAAAGTTTTCATTTTTGATTTCATTCTTATGCTTTCAACTTGTATTATTGGCTCAAACCAACCTGCCAACAAGCTGGAATTTTAGTAATCCGGGTATTTCAAATCCGCCTACGGGTTGGACAATGAACCTAGGTACAAACGGTAATTTAACCTATGCTTTTGGTATTGGAGATGCCCTCTCTTGCCGTTTAGATGCCACCAACGAGCATTTTATCATACACTATTCGGGTAAATCGGGTCCTTTAAGCTACTACTTGAGTCCACAAAATGCAGGTGCTGCTTGGGTTGGTCAGTTTGATATTCAAGAAAGTGCAGATGGTGTTAATTGGCTTACCATGCGTTCTTTTACGAGCAAAGCCACTACGGTTACCAATTATACCAATGCGCGTTTTGTTGATTTTCCAGCCGAAACATCTAGGTATGTTCGTTTTTATTTTACCCAAAAATTGCCAGGCGGCGTTGCCGGGGTTCCTGGTGGAAACATGGGGGTAGATAGCGTTTGGTTGCAAGCACCTCCTGCGTCTCCAGCTGCAAACATTCAAGTTTTGCGTGGTACAGCCAGCTTGGTTAGTAATTCGGAAACAGTTATTGGGAATGCAAGTAATACGGTGTTTACCATAGAGAATAAAGGCTCGGTTCAAACCTTAGTTGTTGATAGTATTGTGTTTGTTGGACCAGCTGCCTCAGATTTCTCTGTGAGTGGTTTGCCTTTGAATGTAAATGCCAATGCTAGTGCCAATGTTAGCCTGCAATTTAATGCAGGTGCCCAAGGTTCAAGAAAAGCACAAATGATTATTTATTGCAACGATTCGCTCAAAAATCCTTTTGTGCTGAACCTATATGCCATTGGTGGAAGTTTTGCCACAGAGCCAAGTGCGGCAATCAATAACCTTACTTTTACCAATATAAAATCTTATGGATTTACCATCAATGCAAGTTATACAGGCAGCAAGCCTGAAAAATTTATGATACTTAAAAAGCTTGGTTCAGCCATAAGTGAAGTGCCGGTAGACGGAGTAAATTATAAAAAAGGAGATTATATTGGTTCAGCCCAAATAGAATATATTTCTGATACGCTATTGCCAATAAACCCTACCTATGTGTTGGCAAATAAAACCTACCATTTTGCAGGCTTTACCTTCAATGGTCCGGCGGGTTTCGAGAATTATAACACAACTGCCGTGCCAACAGGAAATGTAAGTACTACAGGCAGAACACCTGGTTCGTATTATGCCGGAATTCAAAGTTCTAATCCCAATTTTGTTACCAGTTTAAGTGCTAGAATAAATCCGCACGATACCATTTATTATAGCAATTACATTTCAAGAATGGTTAATCCGTGGTTAACCCGCGATACTTCAAATGGTAGAAAGGTTGTTACTTGTGTGTATACCAACCACCAGTTTTTATATAATGAGCCCTTTCTTTGGGCGGCTGGAAATAATGGTGCGGTTCTTACGCGCGAGCATACTTGGCCACAAAGTTGGATGCCAAGTAATGTGAGCAATCCAAATTGGCCTAATGCGCCGGGTACCAGCAAAGAACTACCAGAGTTTAATGATTTACATAATTTATTTCCAACTCACCAAGCCAATGCCAACAGTCGCAGAAGTAACAATCCTTTTGATGAAGTGATAACCCCAACTTATACCGCCCCAACAGGTTTTGGTGTTTTGGGAAGAGACAGCGCCAATAGAATGGTTTACGAGCCAAGACCAGAGCAGAAGGGAGATATTGCCCGTGCTTTATTTTATATGGCCGTTTGTTACCATGGCATCAATGGCTTAAACTGGTCTATTCCTTCGCAGCAAAATTTAGCTTTATTAAAACAATGGCACCAAATGGATCCGCCAGATGATTTAGAAATTGCGCGTAACGAATTTGTAGCCCAAACCCAAGGTAACCGCAATCCATTCATCGATTTTCCTCAGTGGGCAGATAGAATAAATTTTAGCAATATGAGTTATGTGGCAGATACTACGCCAACTCAGCCAAAAATTACTATTACTAGTCCAATAGCTTCTGATACATGGGGCATTGGAAATAGATTATTAATTAGCTGGCTGAGCCAAGATATAGACTCTGTAGACGTTTTTTTTAGTTTAGATTCTATGCAAACATGGCTTAGTGGTGGAACTCATTTGGCTGCTAAAGATTCCTTTTCTGTTATGGCTGTTAGTCCGTTTACCACTCCTTATGGAATTGTTAGGGTTAAAGATAAAAACTCAAGTACAGCAGATACATCTGACTATTTTATGTTAGATATGACAAACACTGTGGGTGAAGTAATAGCTGTTCAATCACTCAAAGTATATCCAAATCCAGTTAACCATATACTTCAGGTGAGTTGTAAAAATTCTTCAGAAGTATGGGAAGGTAAGATTGTAAATATGGTAGGTTCAGAAATGATGAAGTTTGAATTTACGGAAGATACAGAGCTAAATGTAACGGAACTGCCTATTGGAATGTACTTTATTATAGTAAAATCTGGAAATAAGCAAGTAACGCAAAAACTAGTTAAATACTAGTTTTTGCGGCCTACTAAAACAATATCCCAGGTATAATCTAAACGGTCTTGGGTTAAGAAAAAATCGCTGGTCTCTATTTTTAGGGTATCAGCGTTTTTTTCTTTAAGGTCTTTGCGCATCATGCTGGTTAAAAAATTATAAGGTGTAACCAACCAAGAAGCAGGAATTAATTTATGTAATCCCAATGGGTCTAAACGTAATATTTTTTTGGCCCAACGGGCATTTTCTTCATAATATAGATTCACTTTTTCGTTTCCTTGTACACCCCAAAGTTCTATGCTATCAAAAACTTCGGTAGCTTCTTTTCGCATTTCGTCAAAAGTATATTCATGTACATGAAAAGGATTTCGGGCAATGCTCATTTTGGCATTGGGTGTAGTGCACAAAAACACACCCCCTGGCTGCAACACGCGTTTTACATCTTGCATAAAAGCTTTTCGCTCTGCAATGTGTTCTATAAATTGAAAAGCAGTTACTACTTCTTTGCTATTAGATTCTAGCGGAATAGGAGGAACCTTACCCGAAACAAAACTTAGGTTTGTTTTAGCGCTGTGTTTTTTTCTAGCTTCAGCAATAGTAGCTTCGCTATAGTCTACACCCACGGTGCTTTTGGTGTAATCTGCTAAATATTGGGTTCCGTAACCATCTGCGCAACCAATATCTGCTGTTACTTTTCCGGTTAAAAAAGATTTTGCCCACTCGTAGGCAAAGAAACATCTTTTAACGGTTACATTGTTGCTATCTTCAAAGCTTGGTCTTTCTCTATCAAACATCTTATTGAAATAAATTGGCTATAACACTATAAAGCCGCATGCGAAAATAATAAAAAGAAACTTTTCAAGGGTATTCATTTTATGTTGGGTTTCTTCCCACTCACTTTCTGGGTTAGAATCTGCTGTAATTCCAGCTCCAGCATATAATGTTATCACTTCTTTATCCCAATTTAAGCACCTTAAGTTTACAAACAGTTGTAGGTTGTTTGCCTCTTTTACTCCAATAAACCCCGAATAGAATGACCGATTTAGGTTTTCATGCTTGCTTATAAAATCAATGGCTTTTTCTTGGGGTAAACCAGCCACTGCGGGGGTAGGGTTAAGCTTGGCAATAAGTTCATAAATTTGCTTTGTGTTTTGGTTCGAACCAAATAGATAACTGGTTTTTAAATGTGTTAAATGTCCGGTAGTGTATGGAGCTGCCTCTGTTTTTTGAAACGGAATGCTCGCCTCTATGAGTTGTTGCTCAATAAATAATGCTACTAATTGCTGCTCTTCTATTTCTTTACTGGTAAAGTCTCTTGTGGCATTTGGTGGCAAAGTTCCAGCCAATGCCATGGTAGTAAATGCTGCGTTTTGGGAGCAGATAAAGGTTTCTGGTGAAGCGCCAATCCACCATTCGCTTGTAGGTGTGTATACGCAATAAACAAAAGCATTAGCGTAGGTTTCTGCTAACTTGTCAAAGAATAAAACGGGGTTAAATGCTATGTTTTTAATGGTTTTAGCATTGGCTAAAACTACTTTTTTAAGGGTGGTTTCGCTTTCTTTAATTACTTCTTTGGCTTTTGCTACAAGGTTTATGTAGTTTTCTTTTGTTTGGCTATTTGAAACGATAGGTTGGTTATTCTCTTGGGGAAGGGCTAGGTTATGGTTTTCTTTTATGTAGGGTTTTAGCTGGTCGAAGGCAAAGTAATAGGCTGTATTACCCGCATTAAAAGGAGAGAGTACAAAAGCATTGTCTGGAATATCTTGCAGGGCGCTCAACTGGTTTAAACAAGTGCCTTGCACCAACCATATTTGCTTGGTTTGGGGTAACCTAAAAAGGGCAAAAGCGTTTTGAGAATTATCTTCCATTTGGAGGCAAAGGTACAACAGCCATAGTTAAACGGCTAATGCAACATAGTTTTCCTTCTTCATTGCTTATTTTTATTTCCCAAACTTGCGTAGTTTTTCCAATATGAAAAGGACGGGTGGTGGCATAAACAAAATCTTTGCTTGCACTCTTTAAATGGTTGGCATTAATATCTAAACCTAGTGCAACATATTTAGTACGGTCTACACATAAATTGGCAGCCATGCTTCCAACTGTTTCGGCCAAAGCGCAAAACGCACCACCATTTACCACGCCCAGGGGTTGCACCGTTCTATGGTCAACGGGCATTTTTGCTACCAAATAATCATCGCCAATTTCACAAAATTCTATGCCCAACCACGAGGCCATGGTGTTTTTATTTCTGTTGTTCAGGGCTTCTAAACTTATTTCTGATGGGTTAAAGAATAAACTCATTCTAACAAACTAATTTTCTGTGTGTATTTTACAATTTTACTGTAAAGCTCTTCTGGTTTAAATGGTTTGGTAACATAATCATTCATGCCAGCTTCAATTACTTTTCTGCGTGTTTCTAAAAAGGCATCGGCAGAAAGGGCAATAATAGGAATATTTGGATTTTTAACAACGGTATTGGTCCCTCTAATAACTGCCGCAGCCTCAAATCCACTCATCTCCGGCATCTGTAAATCCATTAGCACTAGGTCAATATCTTCGCGCGCTGCTAAAATGGTAATTGCTTCTGCACCGTGATTGGCAATAATGAGTTCATTTTTCCATTTTTTGAAAAACTGTTTTGCCACAAATTGATTCATGATATTATCTTCTACGAGTAAAATATTTAAACTAGATAAATCTGCCAATGTGGTAACTTTCTTATTGTTTTCCTCAATGTTCTTAATTTCGCCAAGTGTATATGGAATTTCTACGGTAAAGGTAGTTCCTTTACCTACTTCACTGCTAATGCTAATCACTCCATTTTGTAATTGAACCAAATTTTTAGTGATGGCTAATCCTAATCCAGTTCCACCATATTTTCGCGTGGTATCTGTATTGGCTTGGGTAAAACTTTCAAAAATTTTCGATTGCTGACTAAGTGGAATTCCAATGCCGCTATCCGCCACTGCAATTTTTAAATTAATCTTGTCGTCTTTCTTTGAACCAATGGTAACATCAACAGATATTTGGCCTTCTGAGGTAAATTTAATGGCGTTTCCAACTAAGTTAAAAAGAATTTGGTTCAGCCTAAATGGATCTCCCTTAATAATTTCTGGAACAGCTTCTTCGATGGTTATTGAAAAATTAATGCCTTTTTCTTTGGTTCTATGTTCAAAGGTTTTTCTGAGTTCGGCCATGCGATGCCTAATATCAAAATCAATGTTTTCGAAAGTAACTTTACCTGCCTCTATTTTAGAAAAATCGAGAATATCGTTTATAATAACCAAGAGGTTGTCGGCAGAATACTTTATAGACTTAACATTTTCTAATATGGGTGCTTCAAATTCTTCTTCTAATAAGAGTTCTGTGAGGCCAATAATGGCATTCATAGGAGTTCTAATTTCATGACTCATATTAGAAAGGAACTCAGATTTAGTTTGTGCTGCGGCGATGGCTTCGTTTTTGGCTTTTAATAAATCTTGTTCAATTTTTTTCTTTTCTGTAACATCTTGCGAATATATGGCTACTCCATCTACCTCGCCTAAATCATTCACAATGGGGTTAAATGTTGTTTCATACCAAGGAGTTTCAGCGTCTCTAATATTGCTAAAACTTAATTGTTGTAAGATAGTAAATTGCTCTCCCAACAGGCAGCGCTCTATGTGGGCAATAAGGTCTTCTTTTCTTTCTTTATTGAGCGGAATATCTGCTAAATTAATATCTGCTTTAACAAATCCACTGAGCCTAAGTAGGTGCTCAATATTTTCTTTAAAGGAGCTATTGAATGATATTAAATTAAAGTTTTTATCAAACGCATAAATTAAATTTCGGGTACTTTCTAGAATGGCATTTAAACGGCTATTATTTTCTAAAATTTGCTTTTCTGCAATCTGCCTCTGTCTTTCAGCATCCCAAAGTCGAACTGCCGAGAAAACCACTTTAGAGAGTTTATCCGGATTAATTTCATTTTTGGTAAAGTAGTCGAACGCGCCGTTTTTAATCATCTCTACGGCTATTTTCTCATCCCCTTGTGAGGTCATAACAGCTACAGGGGTGTTGATATTCATATCTCTTAATTTTCTTAAGAGTTGCAAACCATCTGTACCTGGCAATAGATAGTCGAGGAAAATACAATCGTATGTTTTGGTTCCGAGCTGAATGAGTGCTTCTGATGCATTGTAACAAATATCTACTTGGTTGGCTAAATCTGCCTTTTTTATAGCTCTTTGAAACGTAATAACATCAACCTCATCATCGTCTATTAGTAAAAGTTGATACACGTGGGCATCTGTTCCTGAGTTCATAGCTTACCTTTCTGGAAATTCACATAATTTCCAATAGTTATTGAGGGTAGAAACAGCCTCAATAAATCTTTCCATGCTCAAAGGTTTTAAAATATACCCTGCAACATTTAAATCATAAGCGTCTACTTTATCTTTGTCTTCATTGGAAGTAGTCATGATAAAAACGCTTATATTTTTCAACTTTTCGTCTTTCCTGATTTCTCTTAAGAATTCTATCCCACCCATTTTAGGCATGTTTAAATCCAGTAAAATAATTTTAGGCATTTCTGTAATAGAAGGATCTCTGTCGCCCCTTAAGAATTGAAGTGCCTCCAATCCATTGTTGCAAACAAATAATGGATTGGTAACATTATTTTTTTTGAATGCCCTTTTTACATTCATTACATCTACTTCATCGTCTTCAACTAGTAATATATTCACCATTGTATCTCCCATAAATTTAAAATTTAACCAATAAACAAGGTTACAATTTTACAAATAATTCTACAAGTATTTGTTACGAATTAACAATCTAGCTGTTTAATCTGCTTAATTATAAACTTGATTTTTTATATAGGCCAATCAAAATAGAAATTTGCGCCCTTTCCAAGTTCAGATTTTACCCAAACTTTTCCGCCATAATCTTCAATTATTTTCTTTCCAATGGCCAAACCGGCTCCTATGTTTTCTACCTCATCTCGTCGTTCCAATGTTTGAAAAATAGTAAATATTTTTTCATGAAACTCTTCTGCAATACCTGGGCCATTATCTGCTATACAAAAAGTGATTTTACTTCCGTTTTTTTGATAACTAATATTTAAAATGGGTTCATCCGATGTATTATGATTAATGGCATTACTTATAAATACATTAAATACTTCTGTTAAGTCTCTTTTGTTGGCAGTAACTTGTGGTAATTCATTATCTACTAAGATGCTAATATTGGCCGGTAATTCTTGGGTTTCTAACACTTCATAAACCAAGGTTTTACTTGATAATCTTTCTTGGTTTTCTACTGTTTTGCCAGCGCGTGAATATTGTAAAATTGAATTAATAAGTGCTTCCATTCTGTGCACCCTGCCACGCAACATATTAAAGTATTTATTAGACTCTTCACTGAGCTTTTCGCCCATGTCTTCTTGAATCCATTCGGTTAAATTATTGATGCCCCGTAATGGACTTTTTAAATCATGAGAAGTAATATAAGCAAATTGATCAAGCTCCTTATTTTTCTTCATTAAATTAATGGTATAAGCTTCCAAAGATTTAATGTTTTCCGCTTCTTTTTCTTTTGATAATTTCAAATTATCACGCATCTCAGAGAGTGCTTTTCCAAGCCTATCTCTTCTACTCAACATGGGAACTTTAATATCATAATCGCCTTTGCCAATTGCATTAGCCACTTGTTCTTTATTTTTAAATCCTTGAACAACTTTTTGCGCAGAATTGATCATATCACCTATCTCATCTTCTCGGGGAATATCAGATTGAAATTGAATAATTTTTCCTGCTCCAACTTCATCTAAAATGGCACTTAATTCTTTAATGGGTTTTATAATGGTTATATTGGTTATGTAAATAGAAACGATGGCTAGAAGCGCAATTACTATTATCATTATCAATAATAAATAGGATAAGGTTCTGTAACTGGCAAATTTTTGTGCATCTAATTTATTAAATACACTAATTGCCTGTAAACTGGTTTCACTTAAAATAAGCCTTAATTTTCCAATTTCATTGTCTATTTTATCTTTTAATTCTTTTGCCTCCTGCATTTTATTCGTATCGGTATAGGCCTGATCCGAATCTAATACGGACAAGAGTTTTTTCTCTAACAAGAGGGTGCTCTCAAATCTTTTATCTACGCCAATAATTCTCTTTTTTACATCTGCTAATCCTGGTTCTTGGCACAGACCTATAAGAGTTAGCTTTTGTCTATTATATAATCGTTCGTGAATTTTGGTTAACCTGCTTCTTTTTACATCGTTGGGCTGGATAGATAAATCTGTACTTAATCTTCCTGTTTCTTCTATTAAAAATTGATAATCTTTAATAGCACTAATAACCGGACTAAAACTGCTTGCTATTTTAATGTCTATATTCTTCCCATATTGTAAAAGCAAAATAGAGGCGGTTGTAAAAGCCAATACAACCATAATAACGGCAAAATAGGAGATAGCGGTACGTGTACCGATCTTCATTCTGTATATCCTATTTATGACGCTTTGAAACATTGATTTTAAGTTTATAAACTTAAAGCTTCTCAATTTATAATCCAAATTATTAAGATACACTATTTCATTGGCTTAGGTAGAACAGTCTGTTTTAGTGGTCAGCCCATTTTGGGAAAATCTTTTTCGAGTTTCTTGTTTT
>JAUYMZ010000293.1 GCA_030699355.1 Bacteroidota bacterium
TTAAGACCAATGGACTAATGACCAAAGACTAGAGACCAAAGACTAACGACTAATGACCAAAGACTAATGACTAACGACCAAAGACTAATGACTAACGACTAATAACTAAAAACAAATGACTAACTATATAAAAAAATACAAGATGATTGGCATATTTGGGGTGCTGGGGGCAATGGCGGGATATGCTTATTACTACTTTGTGGGTTGTGCAGATGGCACTTGTGCGATTACTTCTAACCCGGTTAATAGCACTTTGTATGGGGTGATGATGGGTGGCCTGCTTGGGGATATGTTTAGGAAGTAAATTCGAAAATCGAAATTCGAAAATACAAACTTTTAATTCCCTCCTACGCTAAAGCTTCGGCGGGCAAAGCATAATTCATAATTCATAATTAAAATAATATGTCAGCTTTTAACGAATTAATCAATGGGAAGACTCCCGTTTTAGTAGATTTTACGGCCACTTGGTGTGGTCCGTGTAAGATGATGTCGCCTATACTAGACCAGGTTGCTGGGGAGATGGGTGATGCAGTAAAAATTATTAAAGTAGATGTAGATAAGAACCCGCAAGCAGCGGCGCATTTTCAGGTGCAAGGAGTTCCTACATTAATTTTATTTAAGGAAGGCAAAACACTTTGGAGGCAGAGCGGAGTGGTACAAGCCAATCAATTATCTGCCATTATTCAACAATTCAAATAAGAACTATGTTAAACTTTTTTAAGTCGTTATTTGCTAGTAAAGGCAACGAAGACATTCAGGAACAATTGGCTGCAGGAGCAGTAATTATTGATGTACGCAGCGAAGGAGAATTTGGTGGCGGGCATATTAAAGGGTCGAAAAATATTCCTTTAAATAAGCTGGCGGGAAAATTAGAGTCGGTAAAAAAATTGAACAAACCCATTATTTGCGTTTGTGCTAGTGGCATGAGAAGCTCGCAGGCCACCAATTATTTAAAGCAAAACGGATTAAGTGCATTTAACGGCGGCTCTTGGCATTCTATTAAAAACTTAGTTCAAGCTTAAATATATGGCAACATTACATAAAACCAGCACCCAATATGTGGGCAAAATGGAATTTGACACGGTAATTAATGGTCACCACATAACCCTAGATACCGTTGCGGCGGGCGGTGGCGAGGACAAAGGTGCTAGTCCGAAACCCCTACTCCTCTCCTCTTTGGCTGGATGTACTGGCATGGATGTGGTATCATTGCTAAACAAGATGCACGTAGTTTATTCTGATTTTAAAATTGAAGTAGAAGCAGATTTAGGAGATGAGCATCCAAAAATGTACACAGAAATACGCCTTACCTACTTTATTAAAACAGAAGATAAAGACAAAATGGAGAAGGCTATAAACTTAAGCAAAGACAAGTACTGCGGCGTAAGTGCTATGTTGAGTAAGGTTTGCCCAATTGTAAGTAAGATTGTGTATTTGTAACTAAAGCCATAGCGGCAAAAAAGTTTTCCCAGTTCATTCCTAAGCCTGCTTTTTGCTGCAATTGTATACACTACAAAGGCCCCTTTCAAATAGTTTCATGCAACTACCCCGGGTCTACATCTGCAAAAACAATAACACTGCGGAAAATTTTCTCTTCGCCCAACACATTCATTTTGGTGCGAATAGTCTTTTTAATGGCTTCGAGGTCGGGGTTATTGCGGTTTATTTTTATCAAAATTTCTTTGATATAAAAATTGCGTATGCGGCTCACATGCGGACTTTCTGGGCCAAGCATTATGGCAGTGATTTCGCCATTGAGCAGGTATTTTAAACGCAGCGCGGCTTGTTCTACCGTTTTGTAATCGCGGTGTTTAAGCACCAGTTTTATTAAACGATAAAAAGGTGGGTAAGCAAATTTCTGACGTTCTTCTAAATCGCGCTCTAGCAAAGCTTCGTATTTATTTTGCTGCAAAGCTTGCAATACAAAATGATTGGGCATAGAGGTTTGAATTACTACCCTTCCCCTACTGTGCTTTCTACCTGCCCGTCCGCTTACCTGCAAGAGCAATTGTAAAGCCCGCTCGTGTGCCCTAAAATCTGGAAAAGAAAGCAATCCATCTGCATTAATAACCCCCACCAAACTCACATGCTCAAAGTCTAAGCCTTTGCTCAACATTTGGGTGCCCACCAATATATCAAATTGCTGTTCTTCAAAACTTCGAATGATCTCTTCATGTCCGTTTTTAGTTTTAGCCGCATCTAAATCTAATCGGGCAATGCGCGCTGTGGGGTATAAAACCTTTAGTTCATCCTCCACTTTTTCGGTACCAACCCCTTTTAAACTTAAGTGCTTAGAGCCACAAGCCTGGCAGCTTGCGGGTTGTTGTTGGGTAAAACCGCAATAGTGACATTTTAAAGAATCTATGTATTTGTGGTACGTTAAACTAATATCACAATTTACACATTTGGGTGTCCACTCGCAGGTATTGCAAGATAAAAACGGCGCATAGCCCCGGCGATTTTGAAACAAAATCACCTGCTCGTTTCGGTTCAGGGCGGCCAAAATTGCCTCATGTAATTGTTTGCCAATATCTTCGCTTACCATAGATTTTACCCGCCTTTCTTCGGCAATATTTGCTGTTTCAATTTGAGGCATTTCTATATCGTGAAAACGCGCGTCTAACACTACTTTTCCGTATTTACCTTGTATGGCTTGGTAAAACACTTCTAAGCTTGGGGTGGCTGAACCAAGGATGGTTTTACAGCCATGAATTTGCGCCAATACCAAACTGGCATCTCTGGCATGGTAACGCGGTGCAGGGTCTTGTTGTTTGTAACTACCCTCATGCTCTTCATCTACTAAGCATAAACCTAAATCTTTAAAGGGCAAAAAAATGGCACTGCGCGCACCAATAATTACTTGATACTTGCCCTCTTTTACCTTTTGCCAAATCTCTACCCGCTCTTGGTCGTTGTATTTGCTATGATACGAAATACAAGCCTCCCCAAAAAACTTGCGGATGCGCTTTATAATTTGTGAGGTAAGCGCAATTTCTGGCAATAAAAAAAGAACTTGTTTGCCCAAGGCCAATTGCTCTTGAATAAGCCTTACATACACATGCGTTTTACCACTGCCTGTTACCCCTTGCAACAACACAATATCTTTGCTTTCCCATATTTTTTTAATTTGGTTCAGGGCAATTTCTTGGGCCTCGTTTAGCTCAAAAGTTTGCAAAGGAGTGGTGGAAATTTGCAGCCTATCTACACTAATTTGATAGGTTTCAAAAACGCCTTTTTTAATTAAAGTAGCCAAGGGTGCAGCGGTGCCATTGCATGTTTTTAAAAGCAAAGCTTTGTCTATATCTTGCTGGGCATCTACTTGCTTTAAATGCAAATAGGCCATGAGTATATTCAGCTGTTTTTCGTTTTTTGCTAAGGCTTCAAACAACTGCTCCATGGCGGCATCTGTTTGGTAGGCCTGAGCCAATTGAAGGCAGGTTAATTTGCGCTCTTTATACTTTTCTTCCAACTCTTCTTTTAAAAGAATAATGCCTTTTTTAACCATGCTTTTAAGCAAGGGAAACACATTCTTTAGTTGAATAATTTCTGCAATTTCTGCCAAGCTAAGTTCGTGCCTTATCTCAAGTGCTTCGTACACTAAATATTCTTTATCATCGAGCACTTCATCTGCCAAAATAAAAGAAGGATTTGCCACAATAGTGGTTTCACTTTCTAGCTTAAAAGCGGCGGGTAAAGCGGCTTGCATTAAATCTCCTAAGGTGCATAAATAGTATTTACACATCCAATCCCAAAACAAAAAATGCTTAGCATCTACAATAGGTGAATCATCTAAAACGCTATAAATATATTTGGCTTCATAGTTTTTGGGTGGCTGATGGTGAATTTGATAAACGAGCGCGGCATATACTTTTTTGGGTCCAAATTGTATGGCCACCCTTTTGCCAATGGCTATCTCCGATTCCCATTCTTTGGGCACACGATAGGTGTAAACCTGCTGCAAGTGTAGAGGCAAAATCACATTGATAAAGGTGGCAAAATTATCTTCCATTGGGTTCAAACCGAAACAAAAATATTTTATGCTTGCGGAATTTGCTCCAAGGTACGAAGTAAAAATTTCCAGAATTTTTGAACCGAACTAATTTGCACGCGTTCATCTGGCGAATGGGCTCCCCTAATATTGGGTCCAAATGAAATCATTTGCATGCCCGGATAATGGGTGCCTAAAATGCCGCATTCTAAACCGGCATGACAAGCGTTTACCAATGGTTTACTGGCAAATACATCTTCATAAATACCGCTCATGAGGGTAACAATTTGAGCATCTGGCATGGGTGTCCAGCCGGGATAACCACCTTTTAATTCTGTGTTTGCACCCAACAAAGTAAAGGCCGATTGAATAACCGCGGCTAAATCCATTTTCTCAGAATCAACGCTACTTCTGGTTAAACATTGAATAGATAACTGACCATTTTTTACCAAAACACGGGCAACATTATTAGAGGTTTGAACCAAGCCATCTATGCCGGGTGTCATGCGGAAAATTCCGTTTGGCAATACCTGAATTACACCCAGCAATTGCTTTTGAAAAGCAGGTTCTAAAACCTTGGTTACGGCCTCTTCTTCCTTTATAGAAAGGCTTAAGTGTGGGTCGGTGAGGCGGTATTCTTGTTGATACACCTCCAAAAGAGATTGGGTTATTTGCTGTAATTTTTCTACTTCATTGGGTTGCACAGAAATGAGTGCAGCAGATTCTCTAGGGATGGCATTTCTTAATCCGCCACCATCTACACTCGAAACAGAAAGGTCTATCTGTTGAGCCAAATGCAATAACAAACGGTTCATTAATTTATTGGCATTGGCCCTGCCTAAAATAATATCCATACCCGAGTGCCCACCGGTTAATCCGCTAATTTTTAAAGCATAAGTTAGCTTATTTTGAGGCAGGGTAATTTCGGGATAATTCATAGTGCCACTTACATCAATGCCACCTGCGCAGCCAATGGTAAGTTCGTGGTCGTCTTCGGTGTCTAGGTTCAACAAAATATTGCCTTTTAATAAACCTCCTTTTAAACCCAATGCGCCTGTCATGCCGGTTTCTTCATCAATGGTAAACAGCGCTTCAATGGCGGGGTGAGGAATATCTGTGGAGGCCAAAATTGCCATAATAGTTGCCACTCCAATGCCATTATCTGCGCCCAAAGTGGTGCCACGGGCTTTTACCCAATCGCCTTCCACAAACATGTCTATGCCTTGCGTATCAAAATCAAAAAGGGTATCGGCATTTTTTTGGTGCACCATATCGAGGTGACTTTGCATCACAATGGTTTCACGGTTTTCCATGCCAGCGGTGGCCGGCTTTTTAATGATTACATTGCCCACTTCATCTTGGTGGGTAGGCAAACCCAATTGGGCGCCAAAATCTATCATAAATTGAATAACTCTTTCTTCTTTCTTAGACGGGCGAGGAACGGCGTTTAATGCAGAGAAATGGTGCCAAAGAGCTTTTGGTTCTAGTTGCGATACGGCTTGGTTCATACAAAAATATTTCTTGCAATATAAACCAAGTTAGCCCTATTTAACAAGAACTGTATCTGTTGTAAGTGAATTGTTATTTAACAAGTATTGAATAAAATATTTGCCTCTATTAGTGGGTTTAAAAGCATATACCTCAGAGCCAGTCTTATATTCCTCGGTGCAAATACAACCTTTAGAAACAATCACAACTTCTAGGTTTATGGTATTTCCATTTTGGGTAGATTTTATTTCCTTAAAATTGGAACAACCATTGCCTATTCCAAAATCTAATTTGATAGGAGCGCTTTCCCCTAAGCTAATTTCTTTGGGGGTTATTACTTCATTAATAAGACCAGATTCGGTGCGCTCACAATTGTCTTTTTTACCACAAGAAAGGGTTATTAAAAGTAAAAATGTTATTGTTAGTTTCATGGCAGCAAGATATAAATTTCATAATTAAAATCATTACTGTTTAAGGAAATCTGATTACAAACATAGAGATTCTTCGCTCCACTGCGTTACGCTCAGAAGGACACTATTTAAGAACCATGCCTGAAAACAAGCGAGTACCGGGTCATTCAGAGCGATAGCGAAGAATCTACTGCTTTTTCCCAGACAGCCATGTTTTAAAACTTATAATTTCTGTTTGAACCAACAAATTAAAACAAAATAAAATTTTGATATGCAATATTTTATCTGTTAACTTTGATTAAAACAAACATAAATTATGGGAACAAAATTTACTATCTATTTTAGCGTATTATTTTTGGTGTTAGGACTTCAAGTTCAAGGCCAGACATTGCAAAGTTTTTCTGCCCCAATTATTGATAATTTACCCACGCGAAGTACTGTTTTTGCGAGCCACAATCAGCTTAATAAATCAAAGCAATGCGGCACAGATACGGTAAATTATACTTACAATAAAACCACTGCTTTAAATACCGTTACATTAAATCTAGCCCCAAGTGGCAATGCGTTTGCGCAGTGGTATCCATCGCCACAGAATATTACCATACATGGGTTTGAATTTTATGCTTGGCAAACAGCCATGACTAGCGCAGTCGTTACCTTAACTTGCAGACTATATTTATCTGGTATAGATTCTATGCCTTTAGGGGCTGCATTGGCCAGTGTTACGGTAAATGTAGATTCTACCTTTGGCGGTGGTATGTTAACTGCCTTGCGTAAAAAAGCCGTATTTGCCACGCCAATTACTACCTCTAATGCTAATGGTTATGTATTAAGTATTGAAACTTCTTCAAATATTAATGTTGCAGTTGTTTCCAACTCTTGGACAGCCGCTACTCCTAATGGAAGGTCAGAATGGTTGAGTTCGGTTAGAATAGGAACAACTTTTATTCGCTCTTATAACATCAATATTGGTGGCCCAATTTTTAATGCCGACTTTATCATGCAGCCATTTGTTTCGTATAACCTAGAAGCCAATTTTACGCCCAGTACAAGCTGCATGAATGTAGGAAATCCCATTACATTTACCAATACTTCTAGTCCGGTTTTGTTTAATAGATTTTACAACACCCGCGCGTTTTTTAACATACCACAATTTAGTTGTTTGTGGAATTACGGCGATTCATCAGGAACCTTTTTTGCCATAAACGGCGTTAGAACTTATAACCACAATGTAACCTACCCAGTACGTTTATATGATACTTTATACGGTTGGATGAGCGGTTGTGCCGATGAAAGAACCAAAGAAATATTCCAAACCCCCGACCCCACCAATGCCTATAATAATAGTCCGATTTGTAGCGGAGGCACCCTACAATTACAAGCAGACAGCATACCCAATGCTTCCTATATTTGGTCGGGACCCAATGGATTTACCTCTAACCAACGTAATCCAAGCATCACTTCGGCGGGAGTGGCAGCCCAAGGATTATACAGTGTTACAACCGTTATTGGTAGTTGTTCTTCAACTGTTGCCACCACTTATGCGAGTGTTATCAATAGTTACAGTGCCAGTGGCAATGGACCATTATGTGTTGGACAAAATTTAAATTTACAGGCCACAGATATTAGCAATGCCACTTACGCTTGGTCGGGACCCAATGGTTTTACAGCCACTACCAGAACTCCGAGCAGAAGCAGCGTAAGTAAAGCAGATTCTGGAACCTACCAAGTAAGCATTTCGGCTCCAGGGTGTGGTGTTTTAGGTCCATTTACCACGCTCATTGTGGTGAACGATATTCCAACTTCACCAAGTGTTGGCAATAATGGTCCGCTTTGTGTGGGTCAAAACCTGAACCTAAACGCAAGTGGTCCAAGCAATGGCGCTTACAATTGGACAGGCCCCAACAACTTTGGTTCAACCCAACAAAACCCTGTAAGAACTTCTGTGGTAAATTCATTTAGTGGCAATTATTCTGTAACACTTACTTTAAATGGATGTACCAGTTTACCTGCTACCACCAATGTAACAGTTAACAGCATTCCAAGTGCACCCACTGCCGGAAACAATGGTCCGCTTTGTGTTGGCCAAACCTTAAGTTTAACTGCCAGTTTAATTGCCAATGCAAATTATAATTGGAGTGGCCCAAATGGATTTACGGCAAGCACACAAAACCCAACACGTGCAGGCTTAAGCTTAATAGATGCTGGAACCTACAGCGTAATAGCCAGTGTAAATGGCTGCCCTTCTGTGGCTGCCAATACGGTGGTAGCTATTACCACCAATACCCCAACCCCAAGCGCAAGCAGCAACGGACCATTGTGCCCGGGGCAAAATTTGCAATTGAATGTAACTAGCGTATCGGGTGCTAGTTTTAACTGGACGGGTCCAAACAATTTTAGCTCTACCCAAGCCAATCCTTTTATCAATAATGTAAATGATTCGAATGCCGGAATATACAGTGTAACTGCAACTACAGCTGCTTGCGGCACGTCTAGTGCGGCCACCGTAAACCTTGTTATAAACACCTTACCTCCTGCTCCAAGTGCAGGCAACAACGGTCCGGTTTGCAGTGGTGATAGCCTTTTACTCAGCGCGGCTACCATAACTGGTGCCAATTATTTTTGGACAGGTCCAAACGGGTTTAGCTCAAACCTTCAAAACCCAAGTGTAAGCAATATGAGTAAAACCAAAGGTGGTTTTTATTCGGTATATGTTACCGTAAGTGGTTGCGGAACTTCACCAACTAGTCAAACCGAAGTATTGGTAAGAGGCATTCCTAATACACCCAATGCAGCCAGTAATTCACCAGTATGCGTTGGAGACACCATTCAATTAATTTCTTTAAGCAATGGTGTTGGTCCAAATGCATTATATACTTGGGTAGGACCAAATAATTTTAGCAGCACCGATAGAAACAGCAAAATAAATAGTGCCTTAGCAAGCGATGCTGGTTTATACAGCGTGCATGTTACAGATAGCGGCTGTACATCTGGAAACGCCAACCTAAGTGTGGTGGTAAGAAATTTGCCAGCCTCTCCTACCGCTAGCAGTAATAGTCCGATTTGTGCAGGTGCCAATTTAAATTTAAATGCCAGCAGTATTAGTGGAGCCAGTTATGTTTGGGAAACGGCAGATGGCAGCAAACTGAATGGTCAAAACCCGAGTATAGTAGGCGCAACGGTTTCGCAAACGGGAAGTTACGCTGTAAAAGCACTGGTTAATGGATGTTATTCTATACCTGCCACCCACAATGTTTTGGTAAATCCTTTACCTAACGCACCCGTTGCCAGCAATTCTGGACCAGCTTGTGTGGGCAATGGTTTAAATTTAAGAGCTAGCACTTTAAGTGGGGCAAGTTATCAATGGAACGGACCTAATTTTAGTTCGAACCAACAAAATCCTATTTTATCTAATATTACCAAAAGCATGGAAGGAACCTATACGGTTGTGGCCATTGTAAACGGCTGTAGCGGTGAGGAAGGAAAGACAGATGTAGTGATAAATGAATTTCCAGCGGCACCAAGTTTAAGTAGCTTGCCTGCCACAAAAGCCTGCACCGGAGACAGTCTAAGGTTTTTTGCTAACCCTGTAAAAGATGGTATTTTTTCATGGAATGGTCCGGTTGGGTTTAGCTCTCAAGAACAGAACCCCATATTGTTCATTAATAACGTAGCGCAAGGAGGCATTTACGAGGCCAGTGTAAGCAGATTTGGTTGCGAATCGCCAAAAAGTGTATTGAATATAACTGTTTACAATAAGCCAAATACCTCCGAGATAAACGGAATAAACGAAGTAAAAAGCGGCGAAAGCAACAATTACTCTGTAAATGGCTTAGTTGGTTCAAGCTATAACTGGATTGTAAATGGTGGCAGCATTAGTGCCGGAGCGGGAACTGCGAGTATTACGGTACTTTGGGGTAGCAAAGGAACTGGCAAAATTACCGTTACAGAAACCAGTCAAAATGGGTGTATTGGTTCAGACAAAACCAAAGACATTACTATTGGCGCACCTATTGGTTTAAGCGGTTTGAACCCAAACATGCAGTTGAGCGTATTTCCAAACCCGGCATCAGAGAAAGTAACCCTTAAAATGGAGGCTAATTTTGATTTATTAAGCATTCAATTATTTGATTTGCAAGGAAGGTTAATTGAAACAACATTCGAAAAAAATCAAGATGAAATAAACTTTGGCATTAGTCATTTACAAGCTGGAAGCTATTTGGTTTTACTTAAAACTAATTTGGGAGTAGCCAGTATAAAGTTTAACAAATTATAAGAGCAAGTATCCTAATT
>JAUYMZ010000296.1 GCA_030699355.1 Bacteroidota bacterium
TACACAAAGTTTAAATAAACTCATTTTAAATGGTGGTTACCCTAGGTTGTATGATAGAAAAATTAAGCCTGTAGATTTTTATCCCAATTACTTGCTTACTTACGTAGAAAGAGATGTGAGGCAAATAAAGAATATCACCAATTTAGCGATGTTTCAGCGCTTCTTAAAAGTATGCGCGTCTAGGGTAGGGCAAGAAGTTAATTATACTTCTATTGGCAATGATACTGGCGTAGACCAAAAAACGGTATTGAGTTGGTTTGGTATTTTAGAAGCCAGTTTTATTGCTTTTAGGTTGCAGCCTTTTTATAATAATTTAGGTAAAAGATTAACGCAAATGCCTAAGCTGTATTTTTACGATACAGGTTTATGTTGCTCTTTACTAGAACTAGAAACAGAATCGCATGTAAATACGCATCCCCTGCGGGGAGCTTTGTTCGAGAACCTTATTATTTTAGAACTGTTAAAAGCCAGATTTAACAATGGTCAGCGTAGTAACTTATTTTATTGGCGAGATAGAACCGGCAACGAAATTGATGTGTTATTAGATCAATCTGCTCAAGTGGTTCCCATAGAAATAAAAACAGCTGCCACATTTACCACCGATTATGTAAAGGGTATAAACTATTGGAAAAAGATTAATCCCAATGTAAAAAATGCATTCGTAGTTTTTACTGGTAAAACAGCTTCCCTAGATAAAATTAGTATCCTAAATTGGAAAGAGATTGAGTTCATTAAAAACTAATTTGCTGGAGGCATCTACTTGACAAATACGGAATCAGATTCCGTATTTGTCAAGTAATTTTTTTTAAATGTAGCATGCATTGGGTTCAAATAATATAAAAATGAATCTTCTTTAGAGCTAGTGAATACTCAGAATTTGTTCTGTTTTTACTGGTAAGTCTGAGCCTTGGTAAAGTGGTAATTCTATGCTTGCAATAAACACTTCTTTATTTTTATTTATGTCTGCTTTAATAATCTCTTTTATTGAGATTTCACCAATGCAATAGGTGTGATTTTCCTGCTCAAATTGAGAATATATTTTCTCAAATTTTAGTTGGTTCATGATTTCTTTTTTATTGTATCTTAGATAAATTGCTATTGTTTCAGAATTGTCTAAGTGGAGATCATTTTGTTTTAGTTTATTGTATGGGTATTTGTAATTTTTTATAAGCGAGGAAAGGTCTGAAATCACTGCTGCTGCTGTTGGGAAACCTCCTGCACCTTTACCAGTTAGGAGTTGTTTATTGTTAAAGATGCCTTCTACTTGAACAGCATTAAACTCGTTGTAAATATGGAAAAAAGAATGTGTATTTCGTAATAAATGTGGTAATACAAAAGCAGCAACTCCCTTATCTGTTTTATAAGCTTGTGCCAATAACTTTATTTGGTAACCAAATCTCGTTGCAAATAGGGTATCTGTTTTGTTAAGATTTTGTATTCCACTGTTTAAAACTTGTTTTGGTAATACGCTTAATCCAAATGTATGATTAAGTAATATAGTCAACTTAAATTTACTATCAAATCCTTCTACATCTAATGTTGGATTGCTTTCTGCAAATCCTGCTATTTTTGCTGCATGTAAGGCCTCTTCATAGTTCTTTCCTTGTTGTTGCGTTTGCGTTAATATATAATTACTTGTACCATTAAATATGCCTGAAATATTTTGTATATAATCTGTGTTGTAATATTCTTCAAGTGTTCTTATAATAGGAATTGAACCGCATACAGCAGCTTCATATAATACTGGTGTTTGATATGTTTCTTGTAATTGTATAAGTGCCCTAAAATTTTCTGCAATCATTTTCTTATTAGCAGTTACTACGGCTTTTCCTCTTTTTAACGACTCACTTACTATGCTAAATGCCTCTTCTGCATCATCTATTAATTCTACTACAACGTCGATATCTGGGTTATTTAAAATATCCCATTTGTTATAGGAAAAAATAGATGTATCTATATTTCTTTTTTTATTTTTTTGTTTAACACAAATGCTGCTAATTTCAGCCTTTATGTTTTTTGATTTTAAAAGCACCTCGTATAAACCCTGGCCAACGCAGCCATAGCCAAATAATCCTATTTTTAAATTGCTCATAATTGTTTAATTAATGTGTTATTTTTTGTTTTTTCTGTAAATTGTTTTAAAAGCTCTTCTATCTCCTTGTATTCTATCAAAAATCCATCATGACCATAAGGGGAGTCAATTAATTTAAACTGTGCATTGGGTATATTATGTGCTAAGTATAATTGTTCCTCTGGTGGAAATAAAATATCAGATTCAATAGCAATAACCATTGTTCTGGCTTTTATTAATTGTAATGCCTGAACCAATCCTCCCCTGTTTCTCCCTACATTATGTGCATCCATGCTTTTACTTAATGAATAATATGCATAGGCATTAAATCTCAATACTAATTTTTCCCCTTGGTAGTATTGGTAGCTAGATGCTTTGAAATTATTAATTTTATCTTCATTAATTTCGCCTTGAGTTTCTTTAAATGGATAATAATTTCGGTACGATAAAATAGCAATAGCTCGTGCAGCTCGCAATCCATTAATAGCAGCATATTCTGTTTCTTGTAGCCATGTTTGGTCTGCCTCTATAGCCATTCTTTGGGCGGTATTAAAAGCAATTCCCCATGCTGAATGTTTTGCATTTGTAGCTATCAGAACCAATTGTTTAATTAATTGGGGTTGTTCAATACTCCACTCTAAAGCTTGCATTCCGCCCATAGAACCTCCTATGCCAATGGCA
Organism: Bacteroidota bacterium; assembly: GCA_030699355.1. GTDB lineage: Bacteria > Bacteroidota > Bacteroidia > UKL13-3 > UKL13-3 > B1. Next base: position 2,753 of record JAUYMZ010000296.1, read on the forward strand.
ATACTTTGGATGCCTAAATTAATACGTAATTCATCATACATTCTAATCATATCTCTAGGTGTAATGAGCGGAAAACTTCCATAATATGGTCTTTGTGTTTCTCTGTTTATGCTTAGTGCATTTATGCTTCCATAGCAAGAGCCAGGCATGTTTACACAAATTATAAAATATTGTTCTGGGTCGAAAATTTTTTTATAACCCACCAAGCCATGCCACCAATCAGCTGCATTTGCATTAGCTGTTAATGCATGAAATATCCATACTACATTGTTTTTATTTTCATTTAACTCTCCCCAACTTTGATATGCTAACTCGATGTCGGGCAATATGATGCCCGACTCGAGTTTAATAGATTTTTTTGCATAGAATTTTTTTACAGCTCCTGTTTTTATATTTGATTCACGCTTCATGCTTCTAACTTGTTTTAGTTTAATTGGTCGTCGTGGTAAATACTTTTTCAAATGCTTGTATAAAATCGGCTTTGATGTCGTCTATGTGTTCAATGCCAACCGAAACCCTTATTTGTCCCGGTGATACGCCGGCAGCTCTTTGCTCTATTTCGCTAAGTTGCTCGTGTGTTGTTGAGGATGGGTGAATAACCAATGTTTTAGAATCGCCTACATTGGCCAAATGACTGGCTAATTTTAATTCGTTAATAAATTTTTGCGCATTTTCTTTGCCCCCTTTTATTTCAAAATTTAAAACACCCCCATAACCATTTTTAAAATATTTGGCAGCCACGGTAATATATTGGCTGTTTTCTAGTCCAGGATAATTTACTCTTTCAACTTTGTTAATGGTATTCAACCATTTTGCTAATTCTAAGGCATTGTCTACCGTTCTTTGTACACGTAAGGAAAGCGTTTCTAAGCCCTGCAAAAGTAAAAAGGAGTTAAATGGAGATAATGCCGGTCCAAAATCACGTAGTCCCTCAACCCTTGCTCGAATAATAAATGCTATGTTTCCAAATGGGCCATCACTTCCAAAAACCTCCCAAAATTTTAAACCGTGATAGCCTTCACTTGGTTCAGTAAATTGAGGAAATTTTCCATTGCCCCAATTATAATTTCCTCCATCCACAATTACACCCCCAATTGATGTACCATGACCACCAATCCATTTTGTGGCTGATTCTACAACTACATTTGCACCATGTTGCAGGGGTTTAAAAAGGTAGCCACCTGCGCCAAATGTATTGTCTACAATAAGAGGTAAATCGTGCTTTTTTGCCAGGGCAGCAAATCTCTCAAAGTCTGGAATATTTAAGCCAGGATTTCCAATTGTTTCTATGTAAATAGCTTTAGTTTGGCTGTCTATTAATGCTTCAAAACTTGCTGGATTATTTACGTCTGCAAATCTTACATCAATCCCCAATCGTTTAAATGCTACTTTAAATTGATTATATGTTCCGCCATAGATTGATGAAGCGCTAATAAAATTATCGCCCGTTTGTACAATGTTATTCAAGGCTATAAATTGAGCGGCTTGGCCAGAACCTACAGCCAATGCTGCCACGCCGCCTTCTAATGCAGCTATGCGCTTTTCAAATACATCTGTAGTTGGATTGTTTATTCGTGTGTAAATGTTCCCAAATTCCCTTAAGCCAAATAAGTTGGCTGCATGTTCAGAATTGTTAAATACATATGATGATGTTTGGTAAATGGGTACGGCACGTGAATTAGTGGCTGGATCTATCTCCTGGCCTGCATGTAATTGCAGTGTTTCGAAACGTAATGATGCTGTTGTCATATTCGTAGTTATAGTTTTATTTTATATATTTTGATTTTTTTGTTGCGAAATGGCCGCAACTGACCTTGTCGTTTTTTATTTTCTCGACCAGAAATTTTTAAAAAATATTGTTTAAATTGGCAGGTGTTGACGGATGCATCCTGCACCCAAATCAACGGTGTGATAATTGTTGCTCGCTAGAGCAACACATACGCATCATCATGCCGCAGCAATGGCAGCTTAAATGATTAACAAATGTAAGTGTTGAATTAAAATACACTTTTGATGCGTTTTTGATTTTATTAAATATTTTGATTTTTTTCCATTTTAGTAGGGAAAGGCAAGTACCCAATTTGTGTAAGATTACATACACATATACATACAACACATACACATGCTATGAAACATAGCGTGCATTTTTACTGAATTTTGGTGTTGTTTGATATTCATATTTTGAAGGCACAAATATGAATAGTTTAAGTTGAGAATTACAACTTATAAATTTATTTTTCTTAATATGCTAGTTTAAGTTTCTGTATTTTAGTGAGTTGTTTTTTTTAATGTATTTGTTTTTAATCAAATAAATTTTTGGGCAACAAAACATCTCGTTTTGCCTCTTCTGTATTGTACATGGTTTTACACTCCTTGCAAACAAAAACATACTCAAAATAATATGTTTGATTGGGTTTTAGCTTTATATTTTTCCTTACTATTTTTACTACAGGTGTTCCACATTTACGGCAGGCATCGCCTTCTTTTTGTACTTTTTGCGTGTAGCCTATAGCGTTTTTCGCTACTGTAGATTCATCGTCTTTTTCTGCTTCTTCCAAGGGTTCATAGCCATCATCTATGAGTTTGTTTGGCATGTTTATGCCTTTGTTAGCCAGTGCATCGCACCTTTCATTTTCTGTATGTCCGGCATGACCCTTTACCCAATTAAAACTTACCTCATGTTTGGCAATGGCATTTAAAAGTCTTTCCCACAAATCGCTGTTAACAGCTTTTATATTCTTATGTCGCCGCCAGCCATTACTTCTCCACTTCTCTGCCCAACCTTTACTTATGCCATCAATCACGTATTTGGAGTCGGTATAAACCTGCACGTTTGATTTGGTTTTTAATTGCTCTAAACCAAAAATTACGCCCCTTAATTCCATGCGGTTATTGGTTGTTAGCTCATATCCTTGAAAAAACTCTTTGGAGTTACCTTTATAGCGCAATATTACGCCAAAGCCACCCTTGCCGGGGTTGGGTTCGGCGCCGCCATCAGAGAATAATTCTATATCTGGAGTTTCTGTCCAAACTTTCATATCGTTTAAAAAGCTGCAATTTTGTACTTAAAACTTATAATACAAAGCTGTTTCTCCAGTTAAATTTATATTGCTGAAATTTCTGTAAGTGGCAAAGCCAGCCATAAGGTTAAAGCTAATGCGTTTGGCTATAATAATCTCTATCCCAAAACCTACGCCATTATTTATGTATCCTTCGCTCACGCGTTTGTATGTTTGGTTAAATGGCGCAATGGGGTTATAGGTATATTCCATCTGAGAGTTGTAATAATAATGGTTGCCTTGGTAGGCATATAAGCTGGTATTGGTGTTTTCTATTAACTTATAAAGGATTGTAAGTCCCACGCTATAGCGTTCTGTTTCGCTGTCTTTGTAAGGCGCAAAATTAACTTGTACTCCCCATTTGTTTGGCGTATACCTATACGATAATCCGTAACCAGTGGTAAAACCCGCACCCGCGCCTAATCCATGTTTGTTAATGTTTTCAGAGGTACTGGGTGTTTTATCCTGACCCAAAACTTGCGGCATATTTGCCAATAATCCAATGCAAATTATTGCAATAAACAATCGTAATTTTTTCATAGGTAAATGTATCCAATTTTTCCAATAATAAAAGTGATTTTTGTTAGGTAATTTTTTCTTGGTTTTATTCTATGTTAATTCTATATATTTGATTATTAATTAATCACATTATGAAGAAACTTGTTTACTCAACATTTTTAAAGCCGAATGGAGGTTTCCGTACTTCTTATTTGCCGCTTGTATTATTCGTTTTGCTTGCATTGGTTCAGGCCTGTTCTAAAGACCCAGAAGGGGAACCTATTGCTGCTTCTGGTAATGGCTTAGCGGCCGGCGAATGTAGGTTTAAAACCATGGCCGATTCTGCTCAATTTACCTATGATAACCAAAATCGCATTACTAAATTAGCCAATTATGAATATACCTATACCGCTAATTCGGTTACTTTAACAGATGCTAAAGTAAATAAATCTATCATGATTTTTAACCTAAAAGCCAATGGATATCCAGCTAATTTAACCGTACAAGGTTTAACTGATACCATTGCCCAAAACTTAACTTGGTTTGTATACAATGCAGATAGTTCTTTGGCCTTATCTCGCAGCTTTATTTGGGTTAAAGATAAGTATGTGTATGATGGCAAACAGGCTTATACCTGGACCAACAAAAACCTTACTCGAATTATATCTTATGGGAAAGATTCTATCAATGCCTTAGCCGTTGTAAATATTGCCTATGATACTTCTAAGCTGGATAAAAGAAAACCTATTTTTGAGAAGTTTTTGCCTTATGTGCCTAATTTTGCTTTCTTTTATATGCCCAAATCTGCTAGCAAACACCTACCTAAAGATTTGCAATTGGTAGTTACTGGCGGACCAACCAATTATTATCAAATATATCAATTTATTGATGCGAAGGGGAATGTACTGCGTGAAGCAATGCGATTGCAGGGTGGGGCAGAGGTGTTAAGTAAAAACTATACCTATGAATGCAAAGATTAAGTTCGTTATTTGCTAAAAAAAAAGGTGCTGAATTTATGATTCAGCACCTTTTTTTTAGATGAGTTTTTTATTCTACGCTAATCTTTTTCGACATAGAACCTTTGCTCGTTTCAATTTTTATAATATATATGCCTGAACCCAAATCTTTTGTTTGAATTGTATTTTCTTGGTCTTTTAGGTGATTAATTTGCATCACTTCTTGTCCTAATAAATTGATGATACGCGCACTTGCTCCTTCTAAATAATTGCCTGTTATATGTATTTCTCCTCTGCTTGGATTAGGGAAAATCATGAGTTCGTTTTCAAGGTTTACTTCTTCGTTAGTTAAAGCCCAATTGGTAGTAAACGAATACTCAAACCCTCCGCCAAAATCGGGTTGGAACGTTTTTAAGATTGTATTATTGGCCCTTCTGATTCTGATAAATCCTGTTCCCTGCGCAGAGTTGGCCCACCATTGTACACCATCATGTCCCTTATCTTCTACCACTAATTTAAAACAGCCACCTAAGTTGTACTGCTTGCTAAAGGTTGTATTAGCTTCTGTAAATTCTTTACTATCTATTAGGTTTCCCCAATCGTCGTACAGCTTATATGAATTTTCGGTTGGACGGTTATTTGTTCTAAACTCGAGTGTAAATACAGAAGGCACAATTTCTGGAAGGGTAAAGCGCACACTCATCTGATTGTTTAAAGTATAATCATCATTATCGGCATCATTTACTTTCGCAATCTGTGCATGGAATGTATTGGTGTTTCCGCTAATTCCGTTGTTCCATAATGTACCTTTATGCGGCAATACAATGGTGTCTGTTTGCATGGCTGCCAAATTACCTTTCCACTCGTGTGTTAGTCTGGTTCCATTGTTTATGCCATACGAGAACAGAATTTGTGTGATGGGGTTTTTACCAGAATTTTGTATTACAATCTTTGGATTCTCGCACATAGGATTCTTTTTTCCATGCACAATAGCATTGTTAGGTTGCAAGATATCCATCATTCGAACATCTTTAGTAAAGTTAAATTCTCCATAACTCACCAATTGGTGCGCTACATGGAAATTGTATGCCCCAGATGGATTTTGTGGTGTACTGGCGTTATAATCAATACTTGCATTTCCGCCAGCTGTAACATGCGGTGTAAAGTCGAACTCTTTTAACAAAGATCTTTGTCCGGGACACCAGCCTTGTCTATCATATACCCACGTTCCTCCTTGAGGGAAAACCGGATTAAAGGCACATTCCTCGCTTATAATCCATTCAAATTCGTTGGCGCCACCATTGGCATTTAAGTAGTGTATTACTTGTCCGCCATTCGATTCAAATTCTCCTTCTGCACCATGTCCGGTTATGCTCGAACGCATTTTAAAATATTTGCCATTGGCTGGTATTGGCACATTAACGGGTGCAAATCTATTTTGGTTATTTATGGCTGTTAATGGCGCCTGACCAGTTCTATTGGTGCCTTGCCAAATTTGGTTAAACGATATTACATTGCGAGGAGGTGTTCCTACAATAAACCAAAATTCAACATCGTTTTGTTCTTGATTTTGCCCACCCAGGGTCATTAATATACGTTTGTTCCCTTTTAAAATAGGTTCAAAATCAGAAACATCAAAATACCAAGTTCTGCCTTCTACTCCTAGGTTCAGGCCAATGCCATATGGGGTTACAAACGACATAATTTCATCGTACCAAGGAAACCTGCGAAAGAAGTTTAGGTTGCTCATGGCTAGTGTTCCTTCAGATAGGTTAGTGCTGCTATCTACCACTGGTAAATTGGCTAAATCTCCGTTGTAAATAAGGCTTGGTGAAGCCCAATAATAGTTGCTCGTGGTAGCTACTAAATTCACTATATCATTGCTTATTGGGTAAGCGCCTTGCCTAGACGTAATGCTATATTCTTCTATTACATGTGTGGCTCTCTCAACAGAATCTACTACTACAATTGGGTTGTTACTCAACGTAAATTCCGACCTAGTAAAAATGATGCTTGGTCTCAACAAGTTGTTGGTAAATCCATAACTTAATTGTTCGCCTCTATCAAAGCCCCAACGAAAGTTTTTACCTACCACTTGTTTGCTATTTATTTGCTCATTGAGCTGGTTTCCGCTGCCTTCATTCATTGGGTAATAGGCTACTAAATTCTCTATCAATGGCGCTTGATGTGTTTCAAAGTTTCTGGTAATTCTTGGTATCAAAGAATCTGCTAATGCTTTGTTCCAAATCATTAACTGATTTATTTTTCCTTTAAAATTATTATTGCCATTTTGGTCTTTTCCTAAGATTAAGGTTAGTAAGGTAATTGGCTTAACTTTTCCTGTGCCAGATAGCCATAATTGGCCATTCAAAAACACTTTCATGTCGCCGGTAATGGCATTTTTTACAAACGTCCAATGGTTCCATTTTCCGCCCATTTCTGGGGCAGTGGCTATTTTATTTACGCGGTCGTAGCCACCTGCAGAAAACCCGCAATCAAAATATACATTGGCACTCGAGTGAGGTAGGTGAATATTTAATTGTCTGTTATTTGGGTTGGCATCGTAGCCATACAAAATACTGGTAGTAATTGGCATTTGATTGGCATTTCCAAATGCCCAAAACGAAAGGGTAATTTCGTTCTTAATTTTCGAGAATTGGGTGGTGTCAAGCTTGGCTTCCCCTTGGTGAGATAGGTTCAGGGCGTAATTATTAATGGCAAATAAACCCATGGCTGAACCTAAAGAATCGGATGCAAATTGAAGAGGGTTCTGCGCTTCTGTGTTGGTAAATGAGAATTCTACTAAAATATTATCAGTTCCATTCCAATTAAATGGGCTATGAAACGGAATTCTATTTGCTCCTTGCACAAAAATAAAATCGCTAAAAAACACCTCCGTAAATCCGCTCAATTCGGGTGTTCCTAACTCCATGTTTTGGCGATTTGTATGCTTCATTTTTATCTTTAAAAATCCTGCTTTTGTGCCGCTTGTTTGTGCTTGTAAAATGAGGCTATTTATTTGGCCTGAACCTAACATGGCTGATGAGAGTTCTGAGGCAGTATAAATGTATTGTGATTTACCCGAATATGCGGGTGTAAAGATGGGTGCAGCCGAATAATGAGTACCGCTGCCAATGCTAAATTGCGAATCTGATTGGGTGCTGCTAATCTGTAACCTTCTTTGTGTAAAACGGTAATAATCGTATACAGGTTTGGTAGTATAGGCAAAGTTAGTACCGGTAAAATTGCTAATAACATATTTGGCCAGGGTGGCTGCTACCTCTTCTACTTTACTAGAATCTACAATATAGGTATTGCAAGAATAATCCCACTCTCCACAACCTAAATTGCGGTTATCTCCTGTGCTTACCAATGCGTTTTTACAGCGCATATTGTATTTCATTATAATCTTTTCAAAGGTGAGGTTCCCACTAGGAAATCGCGCTATGGTATCTCTATTATTGCTGCCATAATGAAAGGTTTTAACCTTGATAGTATCGCCCGGATTTTGGGCAAACAGCATCAACGAAACAAGCAAAAAAGATAAAGTTAAATATAGTTTTCTCATGTAAAATAATTTTGAGCAATATAAAGGGAAAAGGAATGTTTAAAAAGTAAAATTCCTTTTCCCTCTGTAGCTTTTTTTCTACAAAATTATGGTGTTTATAAGCCAACCACTACTTTACTTTTAGGGTATCTTACCTCATAAGTAAAGCTAATTTTTTTGGTTTCTTTTGAACCTATTTTTAAATTCCAAAGGAGTAAGCCGCTTATTTCATCTAGCTTAGCGCCATTCCCTTCTAATAGTGTTACTTTTATTTCTGTAGGGTTTTGCGAAACCGGAATTTGGTCTTCTATGTCTATGGAAATTGCTTGCGACTTCGTATTTCGCACCAAAATTTCGATGGTTCTTGTTTCTATTTTTTCGTTTTCTAAGGTTTTGATTTTTGTTTTGTCTTTAATTTTTTTGCGGGTAACAACCAAACTTTTATCACGACCAAGGTTTAAAGGTAGGGTATCTGTATTCGATTGGTCTCCCAAATATGTTTCGCCTACAAAGGCGCCATCAAAATATATTCTAGCGGCTCCAGGTAATATTTGTAAGTCCTCCCAACCACTAATTTTGCCCATTAAATAAGATTCGTTGCTAATTTTTGGCACAGCGGCAAATACCAACTCCATCGGAATTTGTTGTTCTTTTATCATAACTTTATGAGATTTACCATCGCTATCAATATCGTATTTTAGCTTAATGGCATATTCTGTGCGCAGTAAGTTTTCGCTAATTTGAATATACTCGCTTAAGCTTTTTTGTTCGGCATAGGTTGCAACTGGCATATCGCTTTCTTTTAAATCTTCTGTTGCCCTAACATTTTGTTTTTGTAGAGGCAAGGCCGCATTGCTTAGGGCTTTGTTCTTTATGCGATGGTATTCGTAAAATCCTACATACCAATTGGCCAAGCTTGGTTTAATGTTTAATTCCATAGGATTGCTGCTGCTTAAACTTAAGTTGGCACTGCGCCAGTTTAAACCAGAGTTCTGACTAATTTTAGCAAAATATTTTACAGCTATTTGGTTATTGTTGGCATTGGCTATTAAATCGTAGTTGGGCACCCAACTGGCGTTGGCAATAAAATAATTAAAGTTAACAAGCGCCAAACCTGCTTGCTCTGCATACACTGTTACCATTACTTGGTGAATGGGTGTAGCTGCCAAACCATTATCATCAAAATTGCCATTTTGCAATAAGTTTAGTTCTTCGTGCCTTAGGTTCAGCCTATTTTTTTCTTTCTCATATTTATCTTTTAATCTCTTCCATTTTAGCTCTTGGGTTAAAATTTCGCTGAGTTTTTCTCTTGTAAATTCCATGCTAGATTTGAGTAGTGGAAGCGAGTCTCTTTGCGATTTTCCATTAATTAAGGGATGGTTCAATAACATTTTTTTCTCTTGTTCTATGGCGCTTAAGTGGTTGGCAACATTCATTAAATCGTATCCGTTTTCCTCTAACGAATCTAAGATTTGCGCAATGGCTTTGGTATATAATGGGACGGTAGATTTTTTTTCTTTGTACCTAATAAGTGTATTTACCTCCATTAAGGTGCCGCCTTTGGTGCTTGCCTGAAGCGTGTTTTCTTGTATGCTTCCAGAAATGTTTTCAAAAACAAATACATTGTTTCCTGCCTGTAAATTTACCTGTTCACTGTAATATAAATGTGCTCCAGATAGGTAAACCATTACGCGGTCTAACTTAGAAAAAATAGGTTTGCTAGCGCCAAGTGTTTGAACCCAAACAAGGGCTATCCATAAAATTTTAATTTGATTTTTCATATTTGTTTTTATTGGTTTTGCTGTATAGATGCAGCTTGAAATAGAATTCCATAAAATTTTTAAAAAAAACCGCATATTTGTCAACCATGCCTAATGCATTAAAAGATGTAAGCGATGATGAATTGTTGGCGAGTTATCAAAAAGAAGCCAATAAACGCGCGCTCGGAGAGTTGTTTAAGCGCTATTCTTTGATGTGTTTTTCTGTAGCCAATAAATACTTAAAAAATGAAGATGCTTCCCAAGATGCCGTGATGCAGATTTTTGAGAATTTATTCGAAGATTTACCCAAACACCAAGTACATAATTTTAAATCTTGGCTTTTTAGTGTTACTAAAAACTATTGTCTAATGCAGCTGCGCAGACCCAATTTATTGCAGCAAATTGCATGGTTAGAAGATGAAAACTCTTCTGAATTTATGGAAAATCTCCCCCAAATGCATCTATCTAATAATGCCATAGAATTGGAAGAAAAATTGCAACATTTAGAAAAAGCTATATTTGGGCTGAACCCAAAACAACAAACATGCATAAGATTATTTTATCTAAATAATTTATCCTATGAGGAGGTTTGCGCACAAACTGGCTACGATTTAAATGAGGTGAAAAGTGCCATTCAAAATGGAAAAAGAAATTTGAAAATAATATTGGCCGAAAATGGAATTACTTATTTATTAATTTGTTTGGTATGGATGCAACAAAGTGCTTAGAAAATGCTCAATGGGAAGCTTATTCTTTGTCGCGCTTAAGCGCTGCAGAGCAGAAGGCATTGCAATCTCATGTGCTTACTTGTGAAATGTGCAGCCACATTAAAGAAGGGATTGATGCGCTTCCTAATCCAAGTAATTTGGTTCAGAACGTACAAGAAATAAATGCTAAAATAGACCAAAGGGTAGCGCCCAAAAAGCTGCGAATTGCTCCTTTATATTACGTCCTTTCGGCTGCCGCTATATTGCTAGTAAGTTTATCTGTCTTGTTTTTTCAGTTGCCTACGGAGCTTGTGGTAGATAAAGTTCCTAATCATGAAACACAGGAGCCTTCTCCCAAACAACTTTTTCCAGAGAGCGACCAAGAAATTAAAATAGCAAAACCACAAGCTAACTTGCCTAAAAATACCAAAGCTTCAAATAATGCACAGCAGCCTGAACCTATGCGCATGCAAGCAGATGCCGCTACTTTAACGGATATGCCATCTGAAATCAAAGTAGAAGTGTTAACCGAAACACCTACAGAGGATGTTATAAAAACCAAAGAAGAAGAAGTAGAAAACGTATTGTCGAACAAGGATACCGAACAAAAAAAAATGTCGGTTAAAGGCTTAAAAGAGCAGCGTCTAATTCTTCCTTCCAATGTAAGTAATAAAAACAATGTAGATTATGATTTAAACAACCAAATTGCCATCCAAAATAATACTTTGCCCATAGATAGCTCCGCTTACAAATTGGCGCAGGTGCATCTTCTAAACGAAGCATTAGATTCGGCGCAATGGGTTTTAAATCCACTATTAGAAAATGCTTTTTGGAAAGAAGAAGCGCAGTGGTTACAGCTAAAGATTTATCAAAAACAAGGTTTAAAATCTCAGTATAATGCCTTGGTAAATAAAATAATTAAAGAGAAAGGAAGGTATAGCAAAGAAGCTTTATTGCTGATAGACTAAAGACATCTATTGCTTTTATAGCTCAATAAGTAGGGTGTTTTTTTCAACCACTTGTTTGGGTGCTACGGCAATTCTTTTCACCATGCCATCACCATCGGCTTTGATTACATTTTCCATTTTCATGGCTTCTAGAACCAAAAGTGGATCTCCTTTTTTTACCACATCGCCTTCTGCTACCATAATTCTTAGAACCAATCCCGGCATAGGCGCTTTAAGGTTATTGTTTTTGTTGGCCATTAATTTATCCATACCCAAAACAGCAAGCAAAGCATCATATTTATCTTTTATATTTATTTCTTGCTTTACACCGTTAACCATAAGATGCATGGTTTTGCTGTTTTCGGTTTTTTCTAAAAGTTCTAAAGAGTAACTTTGATTAGAAATTAATAAATGATATTTATTGGGAGCTAGTTTAACTATATCAGCTTCTACGGGTTTACCATCTAATAAGGCCGTACCGCTAATGGTGTTATACACAAAATCCTGATTGTTTACTTTTATATTTAACATAGAAATTTATTTACTTGCACCTTCAATTACTATATGAAAAAACAAATTTTAACATGGATAGTCCTGCTGAGCGCTTTGATGGGCTGCAAAATAAATAAAAAGGCCGCAATGCCCATAGAAAATTTTATGATGGATGAGGTTTTGGTTCAAGCCAAGCCTGCCAAACCCAGTGTGTACCAACCTGCGCCTAGAAAATATGCAGATTTAATTCACACTAAATTACATCTTTCTTTTGATTATCAGAACCAATGGGTTTTAGGTTCAGCCCATTTATGGATAAAGCCTATTACTCAAAAACAAGAAAATATTGCTTTAGATGCACAGGGTTTTACGTTTTTAAGGGTTGCTCAAATCAAAAATAAAGACACCCTTGTCTTAAATTATATTTCTGATGGTAAAAAAGTGCTTATTTACCTTGGTTTTTGGCTGAACCCAAATGATACAGTGCAAATTTGGATAGATTATATTGCCAAACCGAATGAACTAAAAGGGGAAGGTGGCGCGGCTATTACCGATTCTAGGGGTTTGTATTTTATTAATCCTTTGGGTACCGACCCTAATAAACCGAGGCAAATATGGACACAAGGCGAAACGGAATATAATTCGTGTTGGTTTCCAACCATTGATTTACCTTCTGAAAAACATACCCAAGATATATATTTAACGGTAGACTCGAGTGATGTTACTTTAAGCAATGGCTTATTAGTAAGCAGTAAAAAAATAAAAAACGGAAAACGAATGGATCATTGGCAGCAGTTAAAGCCCCATGCACCTTACCTTACTATGATTGCCGTTGGTAATTTTTCTATTACAAAGGATGTTTGGCGGGGCAAAGAGGTAAGTTATTATGTAGAGCCCGCTTATGCGCCTTATGCAAAATTAATTTTTGGGAAAACACCGCAAATGCTAGAAGCGTTTTCTCAAATTACGGGAGTGCCTTATCCATGGGATAAGTTTTCGCAGGTAGTTTGCCGCGATTTTGTAAGCGGTGCCATGGAAAATACAACGGCAGTTGTGCATTATGAAAATGTGCAACACAATGCCAATGAGCATTTAGATAATACCCACGAGGATATTATTGCCCACGAATTGTTTCATCATTGGTTTGGCGATTTAGTTACCAGTAAAACTTGGAGTCAATTGCCGCTCAACGAGAGTTTTGCCACCTATGGAGAATATTTATACAATGAATACACTTATGGAAAAACCTATGCAGATAAAGTGTTTTCAAAAAACTTAAGTGCCTATTTACGCAATACACACAAGTATTTTGTATCGCCTGTTCGTCGTTTTTACGCCAACCCAGATGATATGTTTGATGTGGTGAGTTATCAAAAAGGAAGTTGGATTTTACATCATTTGCGCTCCTACGTGGGCGATTCTGCTTTCTTTAAAGGAATGAAATTGTATTTGTTAAACAATGCGTATCAATCTACAGATATAGATCATTTGAGACATGCCATGGAAGAAACGAGTGGTAGAGATTTGCACGTATTTTTTAAGCAATGGTGGGAAGGAATTGGTCACCCACTTTTGCTTGCGCAATTGCAGTTTAATGCCAAAGATAATCAATGGTATGTTTCTATTAAACAGCAGCAAGATTCGGCCTTTGGTTTGTTTACGATAGAAACCCACCTTTCTTATTTATTGGAAGAGCCTAATAAGGAAGGTTTGCGTTTGGTAACTGTGCCCATTCGCATTCAAAATAAAAGTGAGTTAATTCCAATTACTTTTCATACGGGCGAGAATAGTCCACCCAGAATTGCCTCTTTTTGGTTAGATGCTTATGGTAACTTGCCGGCAGAGTTGGTAGAGGTTAAATTGCCTTCGGCTAATTTATTGCAACTTAAAAATGCGCCAAGTTACCAAGTAAAAATGGCGGCTTTGCAAAATCTCTCTTATGTAAAATATGAGGAGGATAAATCTATTTTATTAGATGCGGTTAGGTATTGCCTCTCCAGCAAAGAGCCTTTTTACCAGCAGGCTGGAATGAATTTGTTTGGTTTTTATGATTCGCTATTTTATCCTTTTGAACAGGAAATAATAGCCTTAGCAAATTCTTCTCCGGAGGCTTATATTAGAGAAGATGCCAGTTATTGGGTTGGCAGCATAAGCAAATGGGCACTGGCTGAACCAATTGTTTTAGCTGGTTTAAACGACTCTTCGTACCAAGTTGTGAGTACTTGTCTTCAGGCTTTGTTTGAAAGCGAACCCGACCAAGGAATTTTGGCCTGCGAAAAGTTAGAACAAGTGCCTTCTGCTAGCATACAAAAACGCATTGCATGGATTTATGCAGCCCAAGTAACGGGTGGTAAAAACAACTATTTTAAAAGTGTTTTGGGCAAGTTTGGGTTCAGCCGAAATAGTATTTTAAGTGCGTATGGAAAATATTTGGGCGCACAAAATGTAACCGAGCTTAGTGAAGGTTTGCTGATTTTAACGCGTTATTTTGAAACCAATAGCGACCGAGATAAAGCCAAACAAATGCAATCTGTTCTGCAAGAAATTTCCGACCGCTCTGAACATGCAGTAAGCGAGTTGCCAACCTATAAGCAGTTGAAAAATTTGGTAACTCAAGAACTGAAATAGAGCGATTTGTTCTATTTAAAGTTGAAATTTAATTGGTCGGTTGCTACTACTTCCCAAGTGCGTTTGTGTTGCAAAAACAAAACAATCCTGAAGTTTTCTAAGCTTAAATCTTCATTGGCAGGTATCTTAAACATGCCTTCACTGCTATTTATGGCTTGGGTATAAATGCCTTTAACTACGTTTTGATGGTGCAAAATAAGTCCGGCATTTTCGCCACCTTTAACCTGACTGTTTATCTCTTTTTGAACAAAGGCCGCCATTAATTGCATAGAATCTATGTTGCCCCAAGTTTGGTAAGCAATTAGCAAACTGTCTTCGTTGGCTATACCTGTAACCCTTGAGCGCAAGTAGTGTTTGCTTGGTTTGCTTAATGCCGCTTGAATGCCCATGCCAATGCCTCTTTTATCGCCACCAGCATAATCTTTGTCTGAGCCATTAATAAAAACCATTGGCGTATACAATGCCTTTAAGTTTTTTCTGTAAACATATTCTTGTTGTCTGAGGGAATAAGCAGAATCAGAAAAAGGATCTATCCAACCCGATTTATTCCAAATTACAACATGGTAATCTATCACATACACGGGCGATTTGCTGCTATCAGAAATATGAATTACTTCTTTTAAAAACTGGTCTGCATAAGGACAACTGCCGCATCCTTCGGAAGAGAAAAGCTCAATAAGTACAGAAGGTTGATACAATTTTTCTGTATTCGTTTGTGCAAATAGTTGGTTCAAACCAAAGCCGCAAAAAAGGATTACAAATAGAAATTTCTTCATATTTTTTACTGTAAGTTTTAAATTTTTAGCTACAAAATCAAGGAGCCAAATATAGGAGTTTGCAGCTTAAAACGGAGAATTGCCTATTTTAATATATCCCTGATGGCGCAAGGCGCGTCTTCAAATTCGAAAATAAATCCGGCATCTAGCATTTTTTTAGCAGAAACTTGCTGATTAGAAACCAACATATCGGCCATTTCTCCCATCATTAATTTGAGCATAAATTGCGGCACTGGAGGCAAAAATTGGGGTCTTTTGAGCTCTTTACAAATGGCTTTGGTTAGCTCAGTGTTGGTGGCATTTAAAGGCGCAACACCATTGTAAATTCCAGAAAATTGCTTGTTTCTAAGTAAGTGGATAAAGATATTGCTGAGGTCGTTTATGTGAATCCATGGGGTGTGCAGGCCATTTCCGCCAAGTGGAGCAGCTAATCCATATTGGGCCAATTGGGCAATTTCTTTTACAAAGCCGCCTTCTTTAGCCAGTACAATTCCAATTCTAACCAAGCATGTTCTGATGCCAAGTTGTTCTATTTTGAGAGATTCTTCCTCCCAACGTTGGCAAACTTCTGCTGAAAAATTTTTGGCAATTTTGCTGTTTTCATCTACTATTCCTTGAGGATGTATGCCGTAAATACCCACAGCCGAAGCGCCAATAAAAGATTGTACTTGGTGTTTATTGTTTTGTAAAGTTTTATAAAGCAATTGGGTGCTAAGGGTTCTGCTATCTAAAATTTCTTTTTTATAGGCATCTGTCCAACGTTTATCTGCCACGCCAGCTCCCGCTAAATGAATAATGGCCGAGGTGTTTTCCAAGGCTTTTTCGTCTATTTCTCCCTTGGCAGGGTCCCAGTAATACATGGCTCTTGTGCCTTTTTTAGGATTTCTGGTCAAAAAGGCCACTTCAAATCCCAAACTTTCTAATTTTTTTGTTAGGTTTGACCCAAGGAGACCGGTGCCTCCTGTAATTACAATTTTATTCATTATATTATTAAAACAAATTAAGGCGCTCAATGTTTAAAGATTTAAATATTCATAACAGTACTACATTGGGAACTTTTTCTATAAAAGATATTGAAGCGATTACCGGAATTAAAAGTCATACTTTACGAATATGGGAGCAACGTTATGGTATTGTAGTGCCAAAACGCAGTGATACCAATATTCGATACTATGACGACAGTGATTTAAAAACATTGCTTAATATTAGTGCGCTCAATGAAAATGGGTATAAAATTTCGGAAATAGCCAAAATGACCACCCATGAAATTGCCGAGAAGGTAATGCATTTGGGTCAACATTGTACCGAATACAAAATTCACATTCGTTCTTTTATCTCGGCTATGATGAGTTTTGATGAAACAGGATTTCATAAATTGCTGAACACTTACATTCTTCAATACGGAATGGAGCATACTTTTATGCATATTGTTTTTCCGTTTTTAACAGAAGTAGGTTTGTTGTGGCAGGTTGGTTGTATTTTGCCATCTCACGAGCATTTTGTTTCCAATATTATACACCAAAAAATGTATGTTGCTATTGATGGACAAGTAGGTAAATTTAATTCATCACAGCGTAAATTTTTATTGTTTTTGCCCGAGAGTGAGAAACATTCTTTGGGTTTACTTTTTGCCAATTACCTCATTCGCTCTCGTGGGCATGAGGTTTTGTATTTAGGGCAAGAGGTTCCTTTGGTAGATTTACGCGATGCATTTGGTAAAGAAAATCCGCATTATTTGGTTACAATGATGACAGCTGCACAACCAGATATAGACAAACAAGCTTTCGTTGAATTTTTATCGCAAACTTGGTCTCAAAGTCAGA
>JAUYMZ010000305.1 GCA_030699355.1 Bacteroidota bacterium
GAGTAAATTGTCATTGTTAGACGGTTTTGTGAAATGTATTATGTGTTCATTCGGCTCGTCTATTAAAGTCACCTCTGTTTCTTTGAGTCCTTTGTTTAGTAGTGAAATTGCGATTAGCAGATTGGCTAAACCATCGAAAATATATGATGTCATCAATGTTACTGAAGTCTGTCCTGATTCAAAATTGATTTTTGCCCAATGAGAGCTAATGTCTCCTGTTATAATTAGTTTATTAGTCATTTATAATTAGTGTTAAAAACATAACAATACTGGCCTTAGAACTCTGTTAGCAGGAGTTATTTATTAAATTCTGAAATCAGAAAAGTATTATAAAGTTTATTATTAGTAGAATGCTCATTGAAAAAAAGGCAGTAAAGAATTAACATATCTCTATTTTTAGTTTCTTTTTTAATTGCCTTTAATATGTTTGGTTGGATTGGCATCCAAATTTCCTCGTTACCAATTTTAAATAATACTTCAGTGTTGCACATGTTGTCAAGTTGTGAAATATTCCCTGCAAATAATTTAAAAACATTTCTCATTGAAATTAAAACGTCTTCATTAGTCGGTCTGGTTTTTCCAAGATACTCTGCTTGAAACCTAAATTTGTCTAGCCTTGCATAATAAGGTGGTATGTCTTGATTCTTTTCAACACTGTCAGCATAATTTCTTTCGTATTTTAAAATTTCTATTATATCAACTTTTGGATAATTTTTATTCCATTGATCCCAATATTCTTCGTCACTTTGTGCAAAGGAAAAAGATGTCATCAAAAGAAAAACTATTGTAAATAACTTAGTCATGTTGTTGTTTTTTATAATTGTTACTAACGGTTTCGGGCTTTGCGTTCGGGCGGGTTACGGAGTACAAAACTGTCAACCAGCACTGAACTTGAATAGAAGCACAAAGCTCCAAATTTGCACGTCCCTCTGCCTGACGCAAAACCCTTGTTAGCAGCGGTTTTTATTTCGTCATTTCTTGTCCGTTTAGGTATTTGAATGTTACGTCCTTGTTTTCATCCCAAAATTCGTCAGGTAAAGCAGATGAAAGTTCTTCTCTTGATTTCTGTCCCGATAAAATAACCATATTGTGATTTCGTCTGCCCGTAACAAGAATGCTCCATCCGTTAATTACTCCATCGTAATATGATTTATCTTTATCTTTTATAGCTTCTAATTTTTCCCTTTCTATATCCGATAGTTGTCTTGGTGCAACAAATGCTGTAAGTACCGTTTGTTCACTAGAATTTTTGTTGCCAAATCGGCTATTTATTTCCATTAAGGCAAAGTTTGCTCTCTTTTTATCAAACTGATAGACTCTATTTACGCTTTTTTCAAATAGGTTTGAATCTGCTGTGTATAATCCAAGGGTAGCATTTACCAAAAGAGAATCTTGCTCGAAAAATGCTGTAATCCCATTACTATAATTATGAACAACCTTAACTCGATTATTTACTTTCGTTCCATCGTACTTACCAATAGCGTTAAATAAATGTTCAGGTATTAACGGGAACAAAGAAGATACAATGTCAAACATAGAATATTCGTTATCCCAACTGTCAGCTTTTATTAGTATTTTATTATGGTCTAAATCATTTTTCTTGCCGATAAATGGTGCTTTGTACAACTTTTTTGATTTGCACTTTACACCATCGATTGTGACATCAATTTTTTTAGCAGAAATCAATTTGAATAAAAGCAATTTTTCGGTTAATTTATCCAACCTGGAGAAGTTGAAGTCTTTAAATACAAGGTCTTCTTTTTTCAGGAAATCCTTTATTGACAACTTTTCTTTTGTAGCTTTTTCAATTCCATTCCACAAAATATCTCCATAATCGGTGTATGATAATTCGTTTATAAAAATTGTGTCTGCAAACCCTATTTTATCAAAAACAAATTTCCACAGCAACTCTAATTCACCATCCCTCAAACTGTGCTTAGATATATGTTCTCTTGTTTTTGAAATAACTTCTTGAATGAGCTTCTTTGAAATATCCTCTGCGATTTTTTCGTATTCTGAAGGGTAGCTTACTAAAGAAGTTCTATCTACAGTTAATTGGGGTTTGTTTTCTCCAATAAAGTTCAATATGCCATTTCTGTGGAGGGCATCTGAATAGAATTGGCTAATACTTATTGAGCTGTCGTTGATGGATACACCGTCAACACATACAGCAGATGAACCAATCTTTGGAAGGGTATAAAAAGCATGTAATTCTGGGTCTATTGCCCCTGATTTTGGCAACGTAAGTGTCGTTCGATAGTGAAGAGAATCTGACTTAATATCAATTTCGTATGTTTCCAAAGAGTCTTTTATCTCACTATAATTTATATTTAACTTTATAAATCTTCCTTGACTATTTAAATAGTCAAGGAACTCGAGGTCTTCTTTTGTAAACGTAAATTCTTTGCCTGTTGGAAGTATTGGTTTGTTAAGTATTTGCAAACCTTGCTTGTTTTCTAAAACAACTTCCACTTTTATATCGTCCGGAACTATTGTAACAAACGAATTAACTAAACGATATAAGTGTTTGTCCCAGTTCTCGTACATCTTTTCATATTGCCCAAACTGTTCAGGAAAATAATTCGGTTTTCCCTCTAATAAAAGAAAGAGCTTTTCAAGTTCATTGTCATAAATATTTTTGTTTTCGTCAGAAAGAAGAACTTTAACTACTGTTCCTGATTCCAGTATCAATTCTTTTTCTGTGTCTGTTGTTGTTTTGTAGTAAAAGTTTTCATGTGGTCCATCTATTGCACAAGAAACAAAATCTCCTTCTTTCGTTTTTGTGATGATTTCTATTTTGTTTCCAAGCATGAAACAAGACAGTATGCCAATTCCAAATTGTGAAGTTGGACTAAAAGTTCCACCCCATTGAGCTTGTTTTTTGTAGAAGTCAGAAGATTTATAATATGAATTACCGATTTTTAAAAGAAAATTCTCAATAACTCCTTTTGTCATTCCTATACCATTATCCTTACAGTATAAATAGACCTTATCATCAACTCGCTCAATACCAAATTGAATTATTCCTGTGGCTCTATGTTGAATAGTATTTGCTTCGGAAATCATACATCTACAAGCATCAAGTGCGTTTTGATATAATTCTCTTAAACTAGCAAACTTGTCTTTGTATAAACCAACTCCCATCAACAACTCAATGATTCTTTTTTGATTTAATGAAAAACTTAATCCACGTTTAGGAAGAAAAACTTTTTCATCGTTAGTGATATTGGTCCGCTCAATTTTATCCTGCAAATTTGGAATGAACGATTTGTATTGTTCACTCCACAGTCTATCAAGTTTAAAATAATTTTGAATTTCAAC
>JAUYMZ010000320.1 GCA_030699355.1 Bacteroidota bacterium
GGTACAGGTGCAACAGATAATGCCTTATTTACCATCGTAGGCAATTCGGTTCGAACCAATACCCTTTTAAATTTTGAATTGAAAAACATATATTCTATCAGAGTTAGGGTAAATGATGGTTTTGGTGGCACATTTGAAAAAGCATTTACCATTCAAGTTTTAGATGTAAATGATGCTCCAAACAATATTGTTTTAAGCAATCAATCTGTTTCAGAAAATAGAGTTGCTAATACCATAATTGGCTCAATGAATACAGCCGATGAAGATATCTCTAATACTTTTACTTATAGTTTTGAACCGATATCAGGGAACGACAATGCGAGCTTTGTTATTAGTGGAAATTCCCTAAGAACCTTGGCTCCATTAGATTTTGAAGCCAAAAATATTTATTTCGTTTATATCAAAACCAATGATGGAGCGGGTGGTACTTTTGTTAAGCAGTTTCAGATTTCGGTGCTCGATTCTAATGATGCGCCTACCAATATTATTTTAAATAGTCCAAGCATTTCTGAAAACCAAGCTGCCAATTCTTTTATTGGCACATTTTTACCCGTAGACCAAGATGCTACAGGAAGCTATATTTATTCATTAATTTCTGGAACTGGCAGCACAGATAATGCTTCATTTTATATTAGGAATGATTCTTTATTCAATTCGCAAATACTCAATTTTGAATTGAAGAATACGCATCAAATTAGAGTACGTTGTGCCAATAGCGAACAAGTTTTTGATAAAGCAATTGTATTAAATGTGCAAAATGGAAATGATGCACCCACTGATATCTTATTGAGTAATGTGAATGTATTAGAAAATTTATCAGCGAATAGTTTAATTGGTTCGTTTTCTAGCATCGATGAGGATACGGGTGAGGTTCATACTTATGCTTTAATACCAGGTATTGGTTCAACCCATAACCAAAAGTTTACTATTGTGGGTAATCAATTAAGAACACTTGAGTCGTTTAATTTTGAAGCTCAAAAAACCTACAGTATTAGGGTGTTAACCAATGATGGAAATGGAGGAACTTTTAGTAAAGCTTTTAATATTTTTATCTTAGATGCCAATGATAATCCAACCCAAATAGCTATCAGTAATGCTATGGTTACAGAGAATTTGCCTGTAAATGCTTGGGTAGGAAATTTGAGTACAGTGGATGAAGATTCTACCGATTTACACACTTACTCTTTTGTTAACCAAGGTACAAATAATAATGATCAGTTTTTAATTTCAAATAATCAATTGCGAACCAATCATAGCTTCGATTTTGAATCAAAATCGAGTTATTTAGTGTATGTGCAAACCAATGATGGTAGAGGGGGTACTTTTGCAAGGCAATTGCTCATTCAGATTAAAGATACCAATGATGCTCCTTATGGATTATCTCTGGATAATGCTGCCATTGAAGAAAATTTGCCTCTGCGTACTTTTATTGGTAATTTTAAAACAGCAGATTACGATGCCACAGGTTCTTATACCTATTCTTTTGTTGCAGGTGCAGGTTCTGCCGGAAATGTTAGGTTTTTAATAGCAGGTGATTCGTTGTTTAGCAATATCCTATTCGATTTTGAAAGTGAATCACAAGTAAGCATAAGAGTAAGGGCCACGGATAATGGCGGTTTAAGTTTTGAGCAAAATTTTATTATACAAATCCTTAATAAAAATGATGCACCTACTACCATTAATTTGAGCAACAATACCCTCACAGAAAATTTGCCGAATAGGTCTTTAGTTGGCTTGTTAAGTAGTGTTGACCAAGATGTAAATAACACTTTTTCATATTCTTTGGCTACGGGAACTGGAGATACAGACAATGCTAGTTTTGCAATCTTGGGGAATGAATTGCGCAGCAATATTAGATTTAATTTTGAATCCAAATCAGTTTACAGCATTAGGTTGAGAACCAATGATGGGTTTGGAGGTACATTAGAAAGTGCGTTTACCATAAATATTATTGATTCTGCAGATGCGCCAACCAATATTATTTTAAGTAATGATAATGTGACTGAAAATAGGCAATTGGGCACTTTGATTGGTGTTTTAAATACCATTGATGAAGATGTTTCAGATCAATTTTCTTATTCGTTTTTTCAAGGAGCTTCGCATAATAACGACCAATTTATTTTGGTTAATAACCAATTACGAACAGGTAAATCATTTGATTTTGAAAACAAAAATTTTTATATCGTATATGTCAGAACCACTGATAATGCAGGCTTAAGTTTTGTAAAACAATTTGTAATCAATATCAATGATTCTAATGATGTACCAACTAATCTATTTTTAAATAACCAAAGCATTTCAGAAAACTTGCCTGTTAAGTCGTTTTTAGGAACTCTTAGTACTATCGACGCCGAAACGGCAATTAATTTTACTTATTCTTTTGTGGGTGGTACTGGCGCTACAGATAATGCACTTTTTTCGATATCTAACGATTCTGTGTATTCAAATACCTCGTTTAATTTTGAACTTAACCCTAACTTAAATATACGAATAAGAACGCTTGATATGGGAGGAGCATTTTTTGATAAATCTTTTCAAATACAAGTATCAGATGCCAATGATGCTCCCACTGATATTCAACTAAATAATAATTCAATTAAAGAGAATACTCCCGCAGGTACCCAAATTGGTGCTTTCAATGCATTGGATGAAGATGGTCAAGAAACCTTTGTATTTTCGCTAGCTTCGGGTTCTGGAGATGCTGATAATGCAGCTTTTACTTTAATTGGTTCAAACCTAGTAAGCAATAGCATATTCGATTTTGAAACCAAAGCACTCTATTCTATTCGTGTTGCGGTAACCGATAAGTTGGGTGCTACGTATGAAAAAATATTTGTAATAAATGTGTTAGATGAAATTGAAGCGCCAACCTTTGGTTCAGATACATTTGCCTTGTCTGAAAATAGCCAAATTGGATTTGTTATTGGAAATATTACAGCCAACTCTCCAGATGCCAATGCCAATCTAAGTTATGAATGGGTTTCTAATATGGGTTTGCCTTTTTCTTTAAATGCCCAAACAGGCGATATTACGCTCTCGCAAAAGATTGATTATGAAACCCAAAAGTTTTATGAGGTACAGGTTAAAATTACAGATTTAAGAAAGCCTGAGTTAGCCATTACTCGTTCTATTTACATCCAAGTTTTAGACGAACTTGAAGCCAATCAGGCATTGCCAGCCTCTAATGTAATTTCTCCAGATGGCGATGGTTTCAATGATTTTTTTACAATTGATAATGTTGATTTATACAGCGATTTTGCTTTAACTATTTTCAATAGCAGTGGGGTTGCTGTGTATAAAGCACTCAATAATTATCAAAACAATTGGGGTGGCACCTACCAAGACCAGATTTTGCCAAAAGGGGTCTATTTTTATGTCTTTTCTAACAAAGTAACAGAGTTTAAAGGAAGCATTACGCTTATCAGATAATCGCGTATTAATTAACAAACATTATGAGAAAGATATTTTTTATTTTACTGGGTGCTCTTTTGTTTACCTCTTCAATGGTACAAGCACAAGACCGTTCGCATTACTACACTCATTTGCTACATCCTTTTCTAATAAACCCGGCCGCTGCGAGTTCAGATAATAGCATACGTGCTTTGTTCAATGCCAGAACCATGCTGGGCGGAATTGATGGCTCCCCTAGAACTATTAATTTTGGTTTGCATGGAGGTTTAGCCAATGATGCGGGTTTAGGCCTAAAGGTTATCAATGATTGGTTAGGGGTATTTCAAACTACCAATATAGAAATGGCCTATAGCAAAAAAGTGTTGTTGAGCAGTGAGCAAAGCCTCCATTTTGGCTTGTCTTTAGGGGTTATTCAAACCAATTTAAAATCGGATCTTATTAATGGTTCTGTTAACTTGGCTGATCCAAACTTAACCGACCCCAATTTAAACCGAATTAGAATTGCCTCAGGCGCAGGATTCATCTATAAGTTTGCCGATAAATTTGAGCTTTCAACTTCTTTTCCAACCTTAGTTACCGGTGATGATAAGATAAATGGGTTTTTTGTATCGTCTGTAAACTATAAATTTAAGTTGGGTGAACAGGATAAATTTACCGTAAAACCTATTGTGAATTATTACAATATGCAATATTCTGATAAAATGTTCGATGCCATGCTTCATGCTTCTTGGAATGATATGTTATCTTTAACAGGTGCATACAGAAGCAATGGTAGTATCATAATGGGTGCTGGAACTCAGTTTAACTCTTTTTCTGTTCAGTACTTGTATTACCACCATACAGGCGATTTAAATGGATTAGCGCCTGCGCAAAATGAAATTGCTATTGGGTTTGCTTTTAATAAACCTAAGAAAGAAATAAAGCCCAAAAAATTAGAGTTTGGTGAGGATGCTTTCTCTCAAGATTTAAGTAAAATTAATCAACGTGTTAATGGCCTAATTCAAGTGCAACAATCTAATCCGGGTTTGGTAGATATGAAAAAAGCAATTGCCGATATCAACACCGATTTAAATAAGCTTTTGCAGAACAATAAGGTGAGCAGCGCTGCCCATTTAAAATTAATTAAAAGCATTCAAGAAAGTATTGATCTTATGATTGCTACCAATGAGAAATAAACTAAGAACAGCACTTTTTCTTGTTATTGCAATTTATGCTTTAGAGAGTTTTGCTCAAACCGATAGTAGTGCAAGCATTACTTCTGGTGCACTAGAAATGCGCAATTCTATCGACCAATTCCTGCTCAAAAATATTGGAAATAATCCGCTTACCCTCAAAGAAAAATACTTAGCTAAGCAAATAGATTCTTTACTAAAAGTGAGTCAGCTCCAAAGTAACTTAATCTCAGAATTAAAACAGGGAAACGTTCAGGGAAATCAGGGCTTAAATACTAATCCTATAGCCAAAACAGACACCCTCTTTTTTGCTTATAACAACGCAAGATTAAGTCTGTTGGAAATTGAAAAGTTGAAAAATCTTCTGCTATCCAACCCAAATAAAGACATTCAAATTATAGGTTCAGCCGATGCTTTTGGTTCAGCCAGATATAACCATTTGCTAGCAATGCAAAGAGCACTATTTGTAAAAAATCAAATTGAAAAAATGGGACATACAGGCCAAGTTATTGTGAGGGCAAATGCCTATAATGCTGAGGCTAAGGGAAACTTTGCAGCCAAATATAGAATGGTAACTATTCAGTTTTTTTAATGGCTAACAGCTAAGTTTTTAAACGCTTGTATGGCCTCTAAATTGGTTTTTGCGTCAAAAATTAATTCTAGTACAACAGGATTTTCTGCTTGTTGATACAGTTCTTTTAGTGTTCCCGCTAACTTGTTTTCCGAATCGCAAAACAAATGCACCAAACCATACTGCTCACATAATTTACCTATACTAAGTTTATTGGGTGTTGTAAAATAATGTAATTGAGCGGGGTGTTTTTTGGGGCCTTCTATCCAATTAAAAATGTTTCCGCCGCCGTTGTTAAGAACTATTATTTTCAAGTTGCTTGGCAGGCTTTGTTGCCAAAATCCGTTTTGGTCGTAAAATAAAGAAAGATCTCCCACAATAAGGGTAACTATTTCCCCGGGTTTAGCTATGGCCGAACCAATAGCTGTACTTACACTGCCATCTATTCCGCTGGTACCACGGTTGCAAAAAATAGTATGGGAAGTTTCTGATAAACCCAACCAACTTGCCCAACGCACAGAAGAGCTATTGCCCAATTGAACTTGCGAGTAGCCCGGTAATTGCTTAAACACAAGTTGCATGGCTTTTGGTTCAGACCAAGGCATTTGTTGCATACTAGCATGTAGCGTTTGCATAAAGCTTGTTTCTTGATTTAGCCAATGGGTAAAATAGGGTTTATGTTCCTTGTTTTTAAAAATATGCAAGGCCTGAAATGAGTCTAAATAAGGAAGCACATCTGCAATAATTGTTTGCGTAACATGCTGATAAGTATCAACTACTTCCAATTCACTCTGTAGCCTAAAATGATGCGCAGGTTTTTGCTGTTTGAGCCAATTTTTAAGCACTTTAGAAACCATAGGACCGCCAAACGATAAAATAAAATCGGGTTCTAAACTGGCCAAGATTTCCTCGTTTCCAAACTGAAGAATGCTATCAAAATGAGGAACGTCGCAAATAGCTAATTGGTTCGAAACAATATCACTTAACACCACTACATCATCTAAATCTATGAGCTTTTGCAAAAAGGCACTTAACTGCCTGTTGGGGGGCAATTGGCCTACCAATATTAAGCGTTTTTTTGCCTGAACCCATGCCTCCGATAACTCCCCCAAAAAAGGCAATTTTCTGATGCTGTGTTTTGGTTCATCTTTAATCTTATTTAGATGCGAAAAATCTATGGCAGTTTGGGGAAGTTCATATAAGGGTTCACGCAAAGGCACGTTTATGTGTACCGGACCATTCTTTGTTGGATTTACACATTCTTGTAATGCGTTTTTTACAATGCGTTCGGTAAGCACATAATCAGAATTATTGCCGTCGAAACAAAGCAATTCATGACTAGCCAAAACGTGTTTTCCATACACACCTTTTTGCATAATCATTTGGCCATCTTGCTGGTTTAATAGCTCTGGTGGCCTATCTGCGGTTAATATTAGTAAAGGAATTTTTTGGTAAAAAGCCTCTGCTACCGCTGGAAAAAAGTTTAAACACGCTGTGCCTGAAGTGGCAATAAGCACCACAGGACTTTCGCTTTGCTGCGCCAATCCCAAAGCTACAAAAGCTGCGCTGCGCTCGTCTACCATAGAATGGCAGGTGATTTTTGTGTATTGGGTAAAGGCATATACCAAAGGGGCAGATCTGCTTCCCGGACAAACTACTGCGTGCTTAATGCCCGCATTTTCGCAAACTTTGGCAATGGTTAAAACGTGTTGTTGCAATGCTACTTTTAAGTTAGTATAAGTTAAAATTAGGTGAGATTTTGTTTATTACGGTTGCTTTATCAATCGTACTTTCATTCTAATATCGCTTATTGGCCTGTCGCCTGGTTTGGTAGGTGCTGCTCCAATTTTATCTAATACATCAAAGCCACTTATCATTTCTCCAAATACCGTATACGCGCCATCTAAATGCGGGGCACCCCCAAATTCCATATAGGTTTGCATTTGGTCTACATTCACCTTGTCGGCATTGGGATACATGCGCTTGTAGGTCTCATCAATGCTGGCATGAATCTTATCCATATAAGCCCTAAAAACTTCTTTATCGCCCGTGTTTTGCAAAGAGCTCATGGTGGCCTGAACCGAATCACTTTGGTATACCTTGTACAACAACTCTTGCTTACGCTGTAAATTTCTGTTATTTAAAACTTGTTCTAATTCTTGCGCAGTATATTTCCTTCCTTGCACAATATAAAATTGGCATCCACTGCTCATTTGCTGTGGGTTATTATCTCTAGCTGCTGCTAAAGAACCTCTCTTGTGATAAATATCTGGTCTAAATTCTGGTAAAATTTTATACCCATTATCACCCGCGCCCAACATCGCATCTGGTGCTGCATTTTTAGAAGTTGGGTCGCCACCTTGTATCATAAACGATTTTATAATGCGGTGAAATAATAAACTATCATAAAATCCTTCATTTACCAACTTAATAAAATTATCACGGTGCAATGGTGTTTCATCATACAAACGCAAAACCATGGTACCAAATTCTGTGCTTATTTCTACGTGCTGGTTTTTAGCATCCTTTTTTATGGGTGCCGTAACCGTGGTATGCTTGGGTGCTGGCTTTTTGGCGCTGCCTTTTTTATTTTGGGCTGAACCTAAAAATGCGATGAAAAGGCAAATAATGGTTAAAATTGATTTTTTCATACTTACAATGCTACGTTTTTTGATTAGGATTATCAAGGGTTTAACTTAAATTGTTTATGCTAATAGGTGCCATAAGCTTTCCATATAACTTGGGTCTGCAATGCGCTCCTCCGCTTTTTCTGCAATAATACGCTCCAACAATAGGTCGTTTTTAGCGCCTTGGTCTAGGGCATATTTGTACGGACTTAAACTAAACGTTGTAAGCTCGTATTGCGATTTAAATTGGTCTGGATAGCGTTCGCTTAATTCGTGTTCTATATGTTTTTTGTGCAAGAAATGTTTGTCGCCTACTTTATCTGCCATTTCATAGTAATTTTGAATGGCCAATTGAGAAATAGCATCCGCGTTTGGCTTGCGAAGTTTTTGGTATTCATCAAAAACTTTATGCCAATCGTTGCCATATTTTTCGATGCACTCATCCATTACCACCACATCCTCAAAACTGCAATTCATACCCTGCCCGTAAAAAGGAACAATGGCATGAGCAGCATCGCCCATAAGTGCTAATTTATCTTCTTTTACCCAAGGATAACAACGCACTGTAACCAAACTAGAGGTAGGGTTTTTCAGGTAATCATCCACCAAACTTGGCATAAGGGCCAAGGTATCTGGAAACTCTTCCTCAAAGAAACGTTGAATATCCTCTTTAGTTTTAACGGCATCAAAGCTTTTTTCTCCTTCAAATGGGGCAAATAAAGTGCAAGTAAAATCGCCGGCCGGGTTAGGAAGCGCAATCATCATAAAAGCGCCTCTTGGCCAAATATGTAAGGCATATTTTTCCATTTTAAACTCACCCAAAGCACCGGCAGGTATTTCCAATTCTTTGTACCCAACATGCAAATAAAATTGGTGGTAATCAAACCTATCACCCATTTGCATGCGCCCTCTGGTAGCTGCAAATGCGCCATCAGTACCAATTATTCTATCGGCAGAAAAATGTTGGGTGCTGCCGTCTTCCATTTCAAAAATAGCAGTGCCTTCTGCCACATTTACATCGGTACAACGAGTATTAAAATGTAAGGTAATGTTTTCAAATTCATCGGCTAACTCTATTAGTTTTATGTTGAGCCTACCTCTAGAAACAGAATTAATAGCCTGACCATCTTTGCCATAAGGCTGGTAAGCCAATTCGCCTGTTTTACTATGCATCATGCGTCCATACATGGGTATGGCATCTGCTAAAATCTCTTTGTCTAACCCAATTTTTGATAAAGCATGTAAACCTCTTGTAGATAGGGCTAAGTTAATAGACCTACCTGCATATACTTTGTTTTTACGCATATCAGGCCTGCGTTCAAACAAGTTAATTTCAAAACCTCTCTTAGCCAAATAAATGGCCATCAACGTACCACTTAATCCGCCACCTATAATGTTTATTTTTTCTGCCATTTCGCCACTAAAATTATCGGCACAAATTACAACGAATTTTTGAATTATGAATTATGAATTATGAATGAAGAAAAAATTATGAATGAAGGGAATCTACCGCTTCGCCCGTCCCCAATGTCCTAAAAGTCCTAATGGTCCCAACACCCCCAACACACCTACCACCCCCAACACTCCCCAAAAACCCCATTACACTAAACCACACCCCAAAAAACCTACTTAAAGTAAGCACCCAACGCCACACCAATCTTAAATACATCCTCAAATGAGTTATACAATGGCACCGGACTCATTCTAATCACATCCGGTTCGCGCCAATCGGGGAGGATTCCTTGGGTTTCTAAATAATCAAATAATTGTTTGCCGTTTTCTTTTACAATGATAGATAATTGGCAGCCTCTAGCGTTTGGATCAGCCGGAGTTATGATTTGTAAATGCTCAGAAAAGCTTGCTAAAATAAACTCAAGATAGGCTGTTAAGAGTTCACTCTTTTTACGTAAGTTTTCTATGCCTGCCTCGGCAAAAAGTTCTAGCGAAGCTTTGTGTGCAGCCATAGGTAAAATTTGGGCATTGCTTAATTGCCAACCTGCCGCGCCTTGCATAGGAATAAAGCCTTTCTTCATCTGAAAACGCTCCTGCTCATCATGTCCCCACCAACCGGCAAATCTGTTTATCTCTGGATTATTGCCATGCCTTTCGTGCACAAAAACACCGCTGGTGCCACCCGGACCAGAATTAAGGTATTTGTAAGTACACCACACGGCAAAATCTACATTCCAATCGTGCAATTTTACGGGAATATTGCCTGCTGCATGTGCCAAGTCAAAACCTGCTTTGGCGCCCACCGCATGAGCTGCCGCGGTTATGGCCTGCATATCGAATAACTGGCCGGTATAATAATTTACACCCCCCATCATCACAATGGCTAAGCTGTCTTTATGCTTTTCAATTTCGGCTAAAATATCCTCGGTGCGCAAAGTGTACTCGCCCGCTCTTGGCTTTAATTCAATGATGGCCTCCTCTGGGTTTAGCCCATGATGTTTGGCTTGTGTTTCCATGGCGTACATATCAGATGGAAAGGCGCCACCTTCCATCATAATTTTGTAACGAGTTGCAGTTGGTTTGTAAAAGCTAACCATCATCAGGTGCAAATTGGCGGTAAGGTTGTTCATAATTACCACTTCCGAAGACAAGGCACCCACCACTTTAGCTGCATTTTCTGTTAAAAAATGGTGGTAATACATCCAAGGATTTTTGCCCCTAAAATGGCCCTCTACACCCAACTCTGCCCAATCTTGTAATTCTTGGTCTATGGCAGCTTTCACGCGCTTTGGCTGCAAGCCAAGCGAGTTGCCGCACAAATACACACATGGTTTGCCGTTATGATTTATTAAATGAAATTCGTTTCTGTATTTCGATAAGCTATCGTTTTTATCTAAATGCTGCGCAAAATCTAAGCTGTTTTCAAACTGCATACTGCTTTTTTTTTGATGCAAGTATACAAAAAATATTAGCCTCCTTGACTTTAATTTTAAACTAAATTCCTGCAATTTTCATCATAAAAAGCAGGTACAAACAAATAAGCAATAGGCCTTCCCAAACAGATACTTTTTTGTCTTGGGTTAATAAATAAAAAAACAAGCCACATGCCCCCATAACCGGTAATGAAAAAGAAAGTAAATCTTGTGGCACATTAATAGTTCCAAAGGCCGATGATATGGGCGCAATCATAAGCGTATTAAACACACACGAACCTAAAATATTGCCAATTGCCATCTCGGCTTTTCCTTGTCTAATAGCAGATATATTTACCGTAAGCTCTGGAAGCGTGGTTCCAAGCGATAAAAGTGTTAAGGCAATAATGCTATTTGGAACATGAAATGCCAGGGCAATTTGCTCCAAAGAACTAACGGTATAATCTGCTCCAAAGAAAATTCCGGTAGCGCCAGCCAATAACAAGGCTAGGTTTTTCCAAGGAAAAGCTCGAATATTTTCTACATGATTTTTTTCTTTATCGGGTATCTCACTTTTAATTAAATACGTGCTATAAATTAAATATACTGCAATACCAACGGCCGATTCCCAAAATTGAATAATGCCATCATGCGTAATGATAAAAAAGTAGATAAAACTGCCAATTAAAAAATGTAAATCTATATACAAATAATCACTTTTTAATTGAATAGTCTTTCTATTGGCAACCACCGCTACTCCCGTTATTAGCAATATATTGGAGATATTAGCACCCATTATATTGCCGGGTAAAATCTCCGAAACGCCTTTTTGTACAGATAGAATTCCAGAAATAAGTTCGGGTAGCGAAGTACCAACGCCTACAATAAATATCCCAACCACAAAGGAGGGTAATTTCATGTACAAGCCAATCTTTTCTGCCGATTGGGTAAAAATAGTTGCCGCAAAAATTAAGCAGGCAATCGCTACAATAAATATAATTAAATGAACTACCATACTAAAATTGCCACCATTTTTTTTCAAATCCTACATATACGCCATCAGCTCGCGTTTCTGTAGGATAGGTGTTTACATAATCGCCTTGTTTAGGCAAACCCCTGCCTGTTTTTAGGTTGTATTGGTAGCGGTGTATGGGACAAATAATCATCTCGTCTTCCGTACATTTTCCCAAACCTAATCTTGCTCCTGCATGCGGACAAGCATCGTCTATTGCGTAGTAGCCATCAGGTAATCGAGTGAGGCATATTCTTTTATTTTCAATTTCTATGGTACGCGCGCTGTACAGGGCTTGAGGCTCGCTTCCATCTTGCTTAAAATCGTAAATTTTATAAAATCGTATAGCCATTAATCTATCCTCAATT
Organism: Bacteroidota bacterium; assembly: GCA_030699355.1. GTDB lineage: Bacteria > Bacteroidota > Bacteroidia > UKL13-3 > UKL13-3 > B1. The sequence continues at coordinate 12,026 of JAUYMZ010000320.1, forward strand.
TCTTAAAAATACTTTGTTTGCCCGTTTCAATTTTAAGTATATACAATCCATTGGGCAATTGGTTTACGTTTAGTGTAATATTTCGGTCTGAACCAATCCATTGTTGCAGCTTTTGACCATTTAAAGAATATACATCAACAGAAGAAATGGCTTCTTCTTCCGATTCAATTTTTATCCATTCTTTCGCCGGATTAGGATATAAACTAACTGATTTACCTGCAAGTTTTGGTTCAGCCAGAGCGTTTGGAATATTGCCTGTAACATTTTTGTATAAATACCTAGCAACATAATTTATTGTTGTATCCATGTACAATTGATTGGCCTCTGTTAAGCCAACAAAAGGCACGTGTGGCGCACCATAAAAAGTATATAAACGAGAATCTATACCAAATTCGGCGGCCGCAGAATCTACACTAAAACTGCCTTGAAGTAGCGCTACATTGGCGCCAAAAAATTTGAAATAATCCGTTTTGTAAGGCACGGTAAGGTCGCCATTGCCATGCATATTGCAAATGCTTACATCTTTGTTATCGCTCATCCAACTTACATTTCCCATGGCACCGCAAAGGTTGATAACGCCCTTCACTTTCCAAGGGTATCCAGGGTTTCCGCTATTGCCTTCTATGCCGCCAATTACATTGGTATCTATGCTTAAAGTGCTTAATTCTGTTGGCTTATCTAAAAATGCTAATTGCAAACCAAGCACACCACCTGCAGAAACGCCGCCGGTATAAATTTGATTAGGATTTATTTTAAAGCTATCGCCACTATCAATGGTTTTATGCATAAATCTAATGGCAGCTCTACCATCTTGGGCACCACGCCAAACGGCTTGCTGAAACTCTTGTTCTAGGGTTTTGCCACTGCCAATATCAATACCCAAGCGGTACTGAAAGGAGATAACAACATAACCCATTTCTGCCAATCTTTTGCAAATAATCAACATATCTCCACTGCGCTTATTGCCTTGTACAAAGGAGCCTCCATGAGCCAAAGCCAGTAGTGGACGATTGGTAGCAGTATCGTTATGCGGCACATAAATGTCCATATATAGTTGGGTACTATCGCCCCTAAAATTGTAATTAAATCCGTACGGAATGTCTTGATAAACCACCACAGAATCGAAGCTTTTTTCTAAGTACCTTTGGGCGAAGGCAGCCAGATTTAGTCCTATCAAGAAACAAATTAAACTAATTTTCTTATGCATCATAAAAAGTATATTTGTGTCGAAAATAGCAATTTTTTCTAAGAATCTAAAAGTTGTAGCCTTTCCAACATACATGCGCCAGTAATTTTATTGTATTACTAAAGTTTTTACAACCATTTTAGTTTGCCCTCTTCTGGCTCTTTAAACGCATCAGATAGAACCAAGAATTTTTGCATTTCGGTTATTTTTTCATGGTAAATGTTAGAACTAAATTGCCATGCTTTTTGCATCATCCTGATAAACGG
>JAUYMZ010000321.1 GCA_030699355.1 Bacteroidota bacterium
ATTCTTTTTCGTGCTTATTGCCTGCTCTTAATATTTTATTAACCAAATCGCCATTATTGGTTAAAAATATGAGTCCTTGCGAATCTTTGTCTAAACGTCCAATAGGAAAAATTCTTTTACTGTGGTTTACAAACTGTACGATATTGTTTCTAACCGCGGCCTCGGTGGTAGAAGTTACGCCAACGGGTTTATTTAAGGCAATAATAATGCTGTCTTCTCCTTGGCGGGGTTCTAATTCGTGACCATTTACCCTAACAATATCGCCAACCTTTACTTGGTCGCCAATTTTTGCTCTTTTGGCATTGATAAAAACGTGGCCATTTTCTATGAACTTATCGGCTTCTCTGCGCGAGCAAATGCCGCTATCACTAATAAATTTGTTTAATCTAATGGCTCCAGAATCTTGCATAAGCTACTTTTTGCTTGGCAAGATACAAATTTTACAAAGCTGCCCCGAAATTTTTAAGAACTTAAATCGTTGGAAGATTTTATATAGTTACCAAATACCAATTCACTTTGTTAAATTTGCACCATGAAAATAGTAAAATATTCGTTTCTAGTATTAGTTGTTTTATTCCTAATCTTATTAGCTGCACCTTTTTTGTTTAAAGGCAAAATTGTGGGGCTTATAAAAGACCAAGCCAATACACAACTCAATGCCAAACTCAATTTTAATGAAGATATTTCGCTGAGTTTAATTAAGAACTTCCCCAATTTAAGTTTGGGTATTCAAGATTTGACTGTAATAGGAATCAATGAATTTGAGCAAGACACTTTGTTTGCGAGCAAGGATTTTTCTGTTACTTTAGATGTAATGAGTGTAATAAATGGCGACGAAATTATTATTAAGAAAATACGTTTGGATCAGCCCAGAATAAATGCTTTGGTGTTAAAAGATGGAAAAGCCAATTGGGACATTGCCAAGTCAGATACCAGCGCCGCCGAGGTGCCTGCAGATACTGCCAGCTCGCCGTTTAATTTAAAGTTAAATTCTTTGGAGATTGTTGATGCCTATATCTATTATAAAGACGATGCCGGTAATATGTTTAGCGAATTGGAGCATTTTAATTATACCTTATCTGGTGATTTTTCTGAAAAATTGTTTGAAATGAAGAACACGGTGGATATTGCTGCTTTAACCGTTGGCATGGATGGTATAAACTACCTAAACAAGGTTCGTTGCACTGTTAATGCTACCATTGATGCCGATATGAACCAATTTGCTTTTACCTTTAAAGAGAATACTTTTTCTTTAAACGATTTGCAATTTGCGTTTGATGGAAAATTTGCCATGCCTGGAAACGACATGACAATGGACATTACTTATGCCGCTAAGCAAAATGAATTTAAAAACTTCTTATCGCTTATTCCAGCTTTATATGCCAACAACTTTAGTAGTTTAGAATCGAAAGGTAAATTAGAATTTGGTGGTCATGTAAAAGGAACCTACAACGATACCCAGATGCCAGCATTTGGTTTAAAGGTAGGCATCGAAAATGCATGGTTTAAATATGCAGATTTAGCCGTTCCGGTTGAGAATGTAAACATGGATTTATCTATTCAAAACCCCGATGGTAATTTGGATAATACCGTTATTGATTTAAAGAAATTACACTTTGATATTGAAAAAGATCCATTTGATGCTAAGTTATTGGTTAAAACTCCCATGTCTGATCCCTATTTAGATGCTATGGCCAAAGGAGTAATAAATTTGAATAATATTGTTAAGTTAGCACCCATGCCTGCCAATACAGAACTAAAGGGTATTATTCGTTCTGATTGGAATATAAAAGGAAATTTAAGCACAGTAGAAAAAGGGGATTATGAAAATTTTGCGGCATCTGGAAATCTTATTTGCGAGCAAATTTTTTATGCTTCACCAGATTTACCAAAGCCTTTTGAGTTGCGTATTGCCAACTTCGGACTTTCACCTAAAGCCATTGCTATGAAAGAATTTGATGCCAAAATTGGTGGTAGCGATATGCGTATGGAAGGTGAAATTAGTAATTTCTTAGCTTATTATTTTAACAAAGGTGCATTAAAAGGCAGGTTAAATTTTGGAAGCACCTTGTTTGATGCCAATGCTTTTATGGGTGAAGAAACAGCTAGTGCAGAGCAAGTAGCAGCAGATACGGCTCAAATGACTGTGGTGGAAGTACCTGCCAATATTGAGTTTTTATTAAGCAGTAAAATTGATAAGCTTTTATATACCAATATGGAGATTCAAAACTTTATTGGAAACATTGAAGTGCGCGACCAACAACTTACTTTCCAGAATATAGCCATGAAGTTATTGGGTTCTAATATGAAAATGAAGGGGTATTACGAGACTAAAAATCCCAAAAAGCCAAACGTCGATATAGATTTTAGCATTGTGAATTTAGACATACAGCAGGCCTTTAAAACTTTTAATACAGTTCAGAAATTGGCACCTGCCGCAGAGCATGTTTTTGGTTTATTTGGTGCCGATTTTAAAATGCAAACGGCCCTAACAGAACACATGCAACCCAACTTTGATATTTTATATGTTACGGGAAATTTGGCTATTCCGTATGCAGAAGTGAAAGATGTTAAGGCTATAAATAAGGTAACAGATTTTATTCAAAAGCCAGAGTATAAATCGGTAACCATGAGAAATACAGCCATTGCTTTTACGGTTGAAAAAGGTAGAATTAATACTGAGCCTTTCGATATTAAATTGGGTAATCAAACCATGAAATTGGGTGGTTCTACAGGTTTAGATCAAACCATTAATTATGTTGGAACTGTAAACGTGCCAAAGAAAGATTTAGGTGCTGCCGATAAAGCCATGAATGATGCCTTGAACCAATTAAATCAAAAAATTGGCAGCAGCGTTAAAATGAACGAGACCTTGCCTTTACAAGTAAATATTGGAGGAACTTTTACGGCACCTGTAATTAGCACCAATTTAGCTGAATTAGTAAAAAGTGAATTGGGTTCTCTTACTGGTCAGTTACAAGATGAAGCCCTGCGTATGAAACAAGAAGCTATTGCTAAAGCCAAAGCGGAGGCCGAAAAGTTAAAAAACGAAGGTGTTAGAATGAAAAACGAAGCAGAGGCCAAAGCCCGCGCTGAAGCTGATAGGGTTAGAAAGGAAACCGAAGCCAAAGCAAGGGCAGAGGCAGACCGCTTAAAGAAAGAAGCCGAGGCTAAAGCCAAAGCAGAATCAGACAGACTTAAAAAACAAGCTGAAGAAGAAGCAAAAAGACGCTTAAAAGGCTTGTTAAAATAAGCATTTTTTCTATTAAAGTTTATTTCAAACGCTTGTCATGCTCTTGTTGTATGGCAAGCGTTTCTTCTTTGTCTCTGTGCTTTTTTATGCCATACGCGGCCGCGCCTGCTAAAAGCCACAATATGCCGCCATCAATAGGAGCCGATTCTTCACTTCCTGTTTCATCATCAATATCATCATCAAATGATTTTTGCGCCATACTTGTTTGATAAAGTACAAACAATACACATAGGGTAATTAGGGTTTTGTGTTTCATAGTTAAGGGGTTTTATTGGTTCATAAATTTATAGCTAAGGGTAAAAGTTTGGCTTTGTAGGGTTAATACAAATAGTCCTGAACCAATGTTACTGGTATCAATTATTTGGTCTGAACCTACCGTTCCATGTTGCATTATTTTTCCTTGTAAATTACAGATAGAATAGTTTAATATATATCCAAGATATTGTTTGGTGCTTACTTGTAAAACCCCGTTACTAGGGTTGGGATAAATGCTAAAGTTTGGTATTTCAGTGTTTGGTAAACTGTTTTCTAATGGCTTTTTATTGCTCAATATAAACCTGTTTTCATCTTTACTAGCGGGGTTATCGGTTACTTCAAAAGCATAATGCGTGCTGGTATCAAGTTCTATTTCCTTCCCCAAATATTGGTCGATAAGCCACCAATTTTTTTCAAAATTATTGCCTGCTTTTATTTTAAATTGATAGGATTTTATTTCTGGATTCTTAAGCTTTAAGTGAATTATTTTGGGTGTTGCGTTCAAGCTTATAGACATGATAGCGTATGCATTATTAAGGCTGTCTATGGCAAATAAAGAGGCTCCTGGGTTCATCCATTTTTCAGCATCAAACTCGTCTTTTAAATGGGAGGCGTTTGGGTGTGAAAAGATATACATAGCATCTGTTAACACACTATCGTATTCTAATAAGCTTATGCGCATTCCGTTACCTGCATTTTTTCCTAATATTAAATGGCCTTCATTGGCTGCTATTTTATCCGATTCTTTGATGGTTAAGCTTGGATTGCTTCCTGTTGTTTTAATCATAATTGCAGCTCCAGATGATAGGATATTATTTACATTTCCATCCGAACTGGTTTGACCGCTGGCATTGTAACTTACATAGGCACCTCTGTTGTTGCTGCCTCCTTGTGCACGCCAAGTATAATAGGTAGAAGATATTTGATTTTTAGAAACCAAATCCCAATTAATAGCAGAGGGAAAAGGGTTGCCTATTAAGCTCCACCCATTTATGCTATCACTAATGGCTGGGTTGCTGCTGGCATTATATGTTTTATCTCCTGTTTGATGAAATCCAATGGCTTTTAAAGTACAAGTGCTCGGTAATGCCGAATTGCTGTATAAATTAATGCTTCTATCGCCTCTTATTAAAATGCGATACCCTTCTCCCTGAATCAAATTTTGGGTTATCGTATTGGTAAAAGGCTTCCAATCCTGACTACCTGCATCTAGGGTAAATAAGGAGGCGTTTTTACTGGCAGTAGAATCAAAACCCATTCCATTGCCTGTTATGTGTGTGCTCAATTGCCACGCATTGGCTATGCCAGTTTCAGTTGTAACAGGTGAGCTTAAAAACCGAAAAGCCCTACGCGCCGGAATAAATTTCTCTACGCAAATGTTTCCAGATAATACGGCATTATTGGGCATGCTTGCCAACCTGGCTGAACCCAAAGCATTAGATAAAAAAGTTAAATGATTGTTGGTTTGCAAACTGGCATGACTTTCCAAAGTTAAAGTTCCAGCGCTGCTACCAGCCTGCATGTTTAACTTTGACCCAAGGATTAAACTGGCGTTTGGATGCAGGTGAACTGTTTTAAAATCTGCCTGCAAACTATCGGTGAATAAAGTTCCAGCCGATTGGTAAATATGAATACCTGCTCCGTTTGAACCAGCAATTTTTCCTGTTCCACTCAACTTGCCATGAACATGCAAATCTTTGCCATTTAAAGTTAGTTTGCCACTATTCTCTATAAACAGATTATTTACTTGTAAGGTAGAATCTGGGGTAAAATTTCCCGTTATTTTAACATTGGTTTGGCTATTGGGCCTGTTGGCACTCCAAGCATTGCCATTCCACACTTGAGTGGCTACAGCTTCCTCCCAAGTAGTTGCTAATCTTAATTCATCTAAGCGTCCGCTAGCTGCATTTAATCCTTGTCTTATGCTCACAGCAAATATAGAGGCAGCATCATTTCCAAGATGGTCTTTGCTGTTTGGCGCACCGGCATCTAATTCGGTTGCACTGGGTTCAGGCAGAACCCAAAGACTTACGGTATCATTAGAAGAGCCTGCAACAAACTCATATTTTAATACAAGTAAATACCTGATATTAAATTGATAAGTGCCTGTATATTGGCTAGGTGCACTTGTTTTACCACAAGCAATATTGAGTTGGTTGTTTTGCCTTTTTATGTATATTCTTCCTATATGCGTAAATGTATTAAAATGAAAAAAGTAATCTTCTATACAAGAGTCGATTTGCAATAAAAACGAAGCGTAAACTGTTCCACTAGATTGTGCGGTAAATGTTCTATTTAAATCTTCTCTGCTGCCAGAGCCACTGGTAAATCGAAGACAACCTCCACTTGCTTGTGGTAAGCCAATTGGAGCGTTTAAACTATTGGTTTCATATCTAATAACATTGTTTCCGCCGCCTCTGTGTGCATTCCAAAAACTGCTAAGTGTGTCTAAACTAGCGGCGTTTGAGCCATAAGAAAAGGGTTCAAAAAAAACTTGCGCCTGTGTTTTTTGAAACATAAAAAGGCAGCACAACAGCGATAGTAAGCTGCTTGCAAAGGTTGGGGTAGTGGTTTGCATAGGACAAATAAATTATTTGTCAAAGAAACCCATTGAGGTTTTAAGAAACAAGTTTTAACCCAAAGTATAATCGGGTAAATAGGATAAATTTATAAAGTTTCGGCCAACCATTCAAAGAAAACACGCTGCCAAAGCACGCTATTTTGTGGTTTTACTACCCAATGGTTTTCGTCGGGGAAGTATAAGAATTTGCTTTTAATTCCCATTACTTGCGCCGCTGTAAAAGCCTCCATTCCTTGGTTTAAAGGTACTCGGTAATCTTTCTCGTTGTGAATTACTAAGATGGGCGTATCCCAGTTTTTTACAAATTTATGGGGTGAGGCATCGAAATTATTGGGCGATTTTTTTTGATCCCAATACGGACCACCATTATCTTGGTTGGCAAAGAACATTTCTTCGGTAGAGCCATACCAACTTTCCATATTAAACATGCCACAATGCGATATAAAAGACTTAAAACGCTTGTTGTGATTGCCAGCTAACCAATATACACTAAAGCCGCCAAAGCTTGCACCTACTGCGCCCAAGCGGGCTTTGTCTACATAGGGTTCATTGCTTACATCATCAATAGCACTTAAATAATCTTTCATACATTGTCCGCCGTAATCGTTGGTTATGGCATCATTCCATTCGCTACCAAATCCAGGTAAACCACGGCGGTTTGGAGCTACCACAATATATCCATTGGCTGCCATTAATTGAAAGTTCCAGCGGTAACTAAAAAATTGCGAAACCGGACTTTGTGGTCCGCCTTGGCAATACAATAATGTTGGGTATTTTTTGTTAGGGTCGAAATTAGGTGGGTAAATTACCCAAACCAACATGTCTTTATTGTCGGTAGTTTTCACCATTCTTTTCTCCACTTTACCCATTTTGGTTTGATCCAAAATAGCCTTGTTTACGAAGGTAAATTGGGTGTTTACCTTTGAGTCTAATGCTACTTTGAATAATTCTGTTGGCATGCTGATGCTCATTTTTGCTGCCAATAAACTAGGTTTTTTACCGGGTATTAAGGCTATTCCGGTATAATCATGTTGGCCCTCGGTATGCACCACCACGCGGCTCATGCTTTTAAGTAGCGGATTAAAAATGGCAATTTGTTTGGTGGCATTCATTACCGTTGTAAAAGCAATTTGTTGGTTATTGAGCCAAATAAAATTCTCTACGGTATAATCAAAATGGTTGGTAAGAGGTGTTATTTTAGGCAACATGTAAATGGCAGCCTGCATTTTTCCATCGCCCGGAGCGCTTTCTTTTGGATGGTTATAATCAAACATTACCAAGGTGTTTCTATCACTTTCGTTGCCCGGCTCTTCCATGCTTAACCAAGCAATTTTAGTTCCATCTGGAGAAAATTGCGGGTTTTTATCGTAGCCTTGGTTGGCTTCAGAAATATTCTTGGTTACTTGGGTGTTTAAATCGTATACATAAATATCGCTGTTGGTAGAAAGCGCATCTTCGGTGCCATGAAGTTTTTTACTGTCGTAGGCAATTTTGCTACCATCCGGACTCCAATTAAATTCATCGTCGTCGCCATGTGGTGGAACTGGACAATCAAATTTTTCACCAAGCATTAAATCTTTTGGTTCACCCATGAGTTTGCCATTGTTATATTCTTGAATAAACAAATGACTGTATGCATAATCATGCCAAGCATCCCAGTGACGGTAGAATAATCCATCAATAATTCTGGCATTCGATTTATCTAAATCTGGATATTTTTCTTTTACTTCTTGGTCTAATTTTACATCCAAAACCAAGGCAACGTGTTTCATGGTAGGTGAAAATTTATAGCCATTTATACCGCCTTTGGCAAAGGTTATTTGTTCTGCTGTGCTACCATCCAATTGGCAGGTATACAATTGCACCTCGCCACTTTTGGCGCTTAAAAACGAAATCAATTTTCCATCCGGAGTAAAGCGGGCTCCAAATGCATTTTGTTCAGCATTGCTAATAGCCATTGGTTTGCCATTATTTATGCCTTGCGTATAGATAATATTGGTGCCCTTATTGGCTTTTAAATCATAGTTTTTAACAGCATAGATAGCAAGTTGACCATTGGGCGAAACGCTGTGTTCGCTTATTCTTCCCATTTGCCATAAAGTTTCTACATTTAAGTTGTTTTGTGCCATGGCAAAAAATGGAATTAAACTTAGTAAGAATAATTTTTTCATACGATTAAGAATTATTGAATGAACGATAATAAATAAACTTATAGCCACTTCCAAATTTATGGGATTAGCTACTCAGTTATTGGTTCAGCCAAAGCGAATTTAAATCAATTTTTTAATAAACTTAAAATACGAAAATGGCGCATATTTAAATGGTAAATCTATAAAAGTAGGGGTGTAAACAATAGCTTTAAAATGACTAAAAGTTTCAAAACTTTGCTTTCCATGATAACTGCCTTGTCCGCTAAAACCTACGCCACCAAAGGGCAAATGGTGGTTAGAAACATGCATGATGGTATCGTTGATACAAGCGCCACCCGAAGAAGTTTTGTGCAATATTTCTTCAGCCGTTTGGTTCGAACCAAAATAATATAAAGCCAAAGGTTTTTCGCCGGTATTAATATGGTCTATGGGTTCGTGCATATGTTCAAAAGTGAGCAGGGGCAGAAGCGGACCAAAAATTTCTTCTTGCATAATGGCATCAGAAGTTTTGATATTATCTAACAAAGTAGGGGAGATAAATTTTTCAGATTCTGAGGTTTCTCCGCCCATTCTAATATCGCCATTTTGCATTAATTGATGCAATCTGTTAAAAGCCTTTGGGTGAATAATTCTGGGGTAATACGCACTGTTTTTTATGTCTGAACCAAACATAATTTGCAAGGCCGATTTGATTTCGGCGATAAGTGCTTCCTTCACGCTATGGTGCACGTAAACATAATCGGGGGCAATGCAAGTTTGCCCTGCATTAAGCGTTTTGCCCCATATAATTCTTTTGGCTGCCAAGGCAATATTGGCATCTTTATCTACTATGCACGGACTTTTACCACCCAATTCTAAAACCACAGGAGTTAAGAATTCGGCAGCTGCTTTGGATACAATTTTGCCTACTTGCGTGCTTCCTGTAAAGAAAATTATATCGAAACGCTGTTGCAATAACATCTGATTTACCTCTATGCCGCCTTCAAACAGGGAGATATAGTTTGCAGCAAAAGTATTGGCTATGAGCTCTGCCATAATAGCCGCCGTTTTTGGGGCATCAGGTGATGGTTTTAAAACCACCGCACACCCAGCAGAAATGGCACCTACCAAAGGACTCATCGTTAATTGAAAAGGGTAGTTCCAAGGCGAAATAATAAGTGCTAAACCAAGTGGCTCTGCCTTTAATTTACTATGAGATGGCCACAAGTAAATAGGAGTGTTTACCCGTTTTGGTTCAGCCCATTTTTTTAAGTTTTTTATGTGGTAATCTATTTCTTGAATAACCAAGCTAATTTCTGTTAAATAAGCCTCTTCGTATGATTTATGTAAATCTTGCCATAGGGCCTCCGTAATAACTTTTTCTCTTGCAAGAATAGCTTTTTTTAATAGATTAAGTTGCTCAATTCTAAAAGGGATATCCTTTGTTTGGTGGCTCTTAAAAAAACTTCTTTGCGAAGCTATATGCTCCATTATTTCCTCTTTCATGATACCGCTTTGTATTGCTTGAAACTATTGTTGTTTTACAAACTCATATTTTTCGTAATCTATAAAATCTGCTACTTTCACCTGTATAGATTTTACAGTCTTATCCATTATTGTAAAGGGTAATACTTCCACGCCACAAGTTACATCACTGTAGGTGCAAAGGAATTTATTATCACCCA
>JAUYMZ010000328.1 GCA_030699355.1 Bacteroidota bacterium
GTTCTTGTTTGGTGATGCAGCAATAATACTTGGCAGCTTTGCAGCCAAGTATTATTGCCTATTTTTTTGCCGCAACCAGTCATTCCGACCGCAGGGAGGAACCGGATACTATTAGCAGATGCCAATTCAACCTGAGCGATAGCGAAGAATCTCCTGCTTTTTCCCGGACAGCAATAATTTTTAAATAGAATTTAAAGAGGCGTTAGCCCTGATATCTCAGTAGCCCAATATAACTTCCGCGTTATCTTAAAGGGGCGTTAGCCCTGACATGACATTTCTAGCAACCTTTTAAGTAGCCATTAATTTTCCAGCAAACAGATGTCAGGGCTAAAGCCCCTTTTGAATATCTGGGTAATTTTTTTGCTACTGAGATGCCAGGGCTAACGCCCCTTATGAATATATGGTTAATTTTTTGGCTACTGAGATTTCAGGGCTAACGCCCCTTTTGAATATCTGGGTAATTTTTTTGCTACTGAGATATCAGGGCTAAAGCCCCTTTGGTATTCCAGAGAAAAAAGAAAGAATGTCATCCCAACCGCAGGGAGGAAGAACCTCATCCTATTAGCAGATGCCAATTCATCCTAAGCGATAGCGAAGAATCTCATGTTTTTTCCCGGCCAGCAATAATTTAGAATAAAAATTTTCGGATTTCGAATTTCGGATTTCGGATTTCGGATTTCGAATTTCGATTTTCGAATTTCAAAAAAAAAGAGCTCTCTGTTTTCACAGAAAGCTCTTTCGAGGTCCCGAGCGGATTCGAACCGCTGTAGAAGCTTTTGCAGAGCTTTGCCTAGCCGCTCGGCCACAGGACCATTTTTTGGTGGCAGCAAATATAGTTTTTTTTTATTTGTGTTCAAGCCAATTAAAAGAAATGTTATTTATTATTGTTAATCTTAAGCATTTAATTTTATTTTCGTGGCACAATTTGAGCAAGTTCCAAAGGTTTAACGAAAATAATTATTGATAAAAATGAAAAAAATGTTCTTAGTGGCATCATGTGCTACCTTATTATTTGCTTGTGGCGGTAATGCCAATCAACAAGCTCCAGCGGCAGATTCATTGCAAACTGCTCCCAATGCAAATGCAGAAACTACCGCCAGTTTTTATGGCGAAAAAATTACCGAAGATAGCGCTGTTGCCATTGGTGAATTAACAGCATTAATGGGCGACAAAACTGAAATGCCTATTAAAATTACAGGTGAGATTTCTGATGTTTGTCAGAAAAAAGGCTGCTGGATGGAAATTAAAAATCCGAACGGAGAAGCTGTTCGAGTAACCTTTAAAGATTATGGCTTTTTTATGCCAAAAGATGCAGCAGGAAGAACCGCCATTATGGATGGAATTGCCAAAGTTGAAATTACTAGTATTGCAGATTTAAAAGAATATGCCAAAGATGCCGGTGAAGATAAAGCAGCTTTAGATGCCATTACTGAACCTAAAAAAGAATTGGTTTTTGAAGCCAATGGCGTTATCTTAAAATAGTAAATAAATGAGTACCATACGGCCTTAAGAATTTACTTCGTAAGGTCGTTTTTTTTTAACACATGAAAAATTTATTCAAAGTTATCTTTGTATTGTATGGGTTGGTTTTGGTACAATCTGCTTGTTCTCAAGCACCCGAAAAATCTGTTGCTAACACGGAGCAATCCAATAAAGACTCCTTGGCTGCTTGTGCCACCGAAACCATTATGGATCCAAATAATACCAAGCCTATGGCTTTAATGATGCGTCAAATGGTTATTAATGCAGATAGTATGAAGCAACAAATTTTACGCAATGAAACGCTTGATTCATTGAAGTACCCATTTATTAAGTTTTATTTGGTTGAACCTACAGACCCAAATGTATTAGAGCCAAACTTTTTTGAAAAGTCTCGCCTACACCAGGCCGCTTATTTGGAATTGTTTAAGCACCCAAAAGAGCAAGTAAAATATTATAACTTGATGATAGCGTCTTGCGTAAGCTGCCACAAAGATTATTGCAGTGGTCCGCTAAAAAGAATCAATAAATTGCCTATTAATGGCTAAGTAATTATTTTTACCCTCATCGCTTTTAGGGCAAACTTTTTTCATTAGATTTTATTTATACTATATTTGATTCTAAATAAAATCTAATGAAAGCAAAAATTACAGCCTCATTTCTTAAAAAAGTTACTCTTTCTATTTGCCTTTTGTCTATGGCAGAATTGGTTCATACCTATTCTGGCGGACCACCAGCTGGCTATACAGGTGCACCTGGAGAAAGTAATTGTACGGGTTGCCATTCTGGAACACCCATTACAAGCGGCACAACTTGGAACGATTTAACCTTAACCCGCACAGGCGGTTTAAGTACAGTTTTACCCAATGCCTCTAATACCTTAACGCTAAACCTTGCCTCATCGGTAAGTACAGATTTTGGTTTTCAGCTTTGTGTTTTGCCTGGCTCTGCTACCGGAACCTCGTCTTCTTTAGGTACTTTTTCTGTTGGTACAAACTCAGATATTCAAACCACTACCTCTACTTCTCCAAGCAGGGTATATTTAATGCAAACTGCCTCGGGTGTTTCTGCTTCTTCTGGAAGTAAATCATATACTTTTAATTGGCAAACTCCGAGCTCCTTTGCAGGTGGGGCTACTTTTTATTTAGCCTTTAATGAAGCCGATGGAAACAGCAGTTCTTCAGGTGATAACATCTACATTAAAACATTTTCTGTGACCGTTTTACCTGTGCGTTGGCTCGATTTTTCTGCCAAAGAAGAACAAGGAAAGGTGGTTTTACAATGGAGTACAGCCCAAGAAATAAACAACGAAAGATTTGAGATTGAACAAAGCGAAGATGGTATCAACTTTGAAACCATTGGAAGTGTGAAAGGAAAAGGAAATTCTGAGAAAATTTCACACTATTCTTTTAACCAAGTTAATCCTACAAAACTTACGCATTATCGCATTAAACAAATAGATTTCGATGGCAAATTTGATTATTCAAAGCTTATTTCTTACGACCCAATAATGCCAACTAAGCCAGAAATTTTTGTTTCTACTACCAGTAACAGCATTTGGTTCAGCCATATTGAAACCATTAAAAGCATAAGTTTATACAACCTAAAAGGAGATTTAGTGGCTAATTATGCCCAAATTAATGAGGCGCAATTGGCTTTGCCTTCATTGCCCTTGGGGATTTATTTATTGCGTGTAACCGAAAATGATGCGCGTGTTTGGCACAAAAAAATATGGGTTCAAAACTAG
>JAUYMZ010000335.1 GCA_030699355.1 Bacteroidota bacterium
CGTAATTTTTATGGATCAAATCATCGCTACCATTCCTTTTGAGGTGGGTTCAACTTTTATTGAAGAAGCCCGTCCCATTTTGTTAAAACCAAAACCAAAAGAATTAGTTAGGTCTGAACCAATGGATGCCAGTATGGAAAAACTCTTGCATGAATTGGATGCCCTGATTGGTTTAGACGAAATTAAAAAGAAGGTAAAGGAATATACGACGTACCTAAATTTCTTGAAAATTAGAAAAGAAAAGGGCTTCGACGATAATGAGCGTATCAATTTACACGCAGTTTTTACTGGTAATCCGGGTACCGGAAAAACTACTGTAGCCAATATGTTGGGTATGATTTACCATCAAATGGGCTTGCTTAGTAAAGGACACGTATTAGAAGTAGATAGAAGTGATTTGGTGGCAGAGTATATCGGACAAACAGCTCCTAAAACAAAAGAGGCTATTAAAAAGGCGCGTGGTGGTATTTTATTTGTGGATGAAGCGTATGCTTTAGCCCGAAAAAATGACGATTCGAAAGATTTTGGGAAGGAAGCCATCGAGATTTTATTAAAAGAAATGAGCGATGGGGAAGGTGATTTAGCCATTATTGTGGCAGGTTATCCAAACGAAATGAATAACTTTTTAGAGTCGAACCCAGGCATGCGTTCTCGCTTTAGTATGTTTTATGATTTTGTAGATTATATGCCGCAAGAGTTGATGCAAATTGCCCGCTTTACCATGCAAAAAAGAGGGGTTCAATTAAGTAATGGGGCAGAAGAATATTTATACAAAAAATTAGTAGATGCCTACCGAAACAGAGATGCGATGTTTGGTAATGCTCGGTATGTAAATACACTCATCGATGAAAGTAAAATGAATATGGGTTTGCGTTTAATGCAATCATCCAATCCTGCTACGCTAACCAATGATGAACTTTCTACCATTCAAAGTGTAGATGTTGAGCGGATTTTTGAAGGAAAGAAAAAAGGCATTGCAGATATTCCAATTGATGAAGATTTGCTTAAACAAGCCCTCAATACCTTACACCATTTAATTGGATTAGAATCGGTAAAAAATGAAATAGATGAGTTGGTTAAGTTGGTTCGTTTCTATCGTGAAATTGGTAAAGATGTGCGTCAGAGTTTTTCTTTACATGCCGTGTTTACCGGTAACCCGGGTACAGGTAAAACAACAGTAGCGCGTATCTTGGCTCAGATTTATAAAGCCCTTGGGATTTTAGAAAGAGGCAATTTAGTAGAATGTGATAGGCAAGCTTTGGTGGGTGGCTTTGTGGGTCAAACTGCCATTAAAACAGCAGAACTGGTTGATAAAGCAAACGGTGGTGTTTTGTTTATAGACGAAGCTTATGCTTTGAGTGAAGGGGGTGAAAATGATTTTGGTAAAGAAGCCATTGAAACATTGCTAAAACGCATGGAGGATAACCGCGGCAACTTTATTGTAATTGTAGCTGGGTATACCGAAAACATGCGTAGGTTCTTAGAAAGCAATCCGGGTTTGCGCTCTCGATTTGATAGAGAAATGCATTTCGATGATTATGCAGCCGAACAGCTATTTCAAATTGCCATAAAGATGTTGCAAGGAAATAATATTGTGCCTGCACCCGATGCCGCCAACCACATGCAAAAATACTTTGTAGATTTATTTGCAAACCGCAACCAATACTTTGGCAATGCAAGAAATGTGCGCAAGGTGGTTGAAGATGTTATTAAAAGTCAGCATTTACGTTTGGCAAAAATACCGGCACAAGAGCGCAGCATTGAAATGATTAATACCTTGTTTTTAGAGGATGTTCAATTGTTGAAAGTAGTGCCAAACGAAGAGCAGCCTAAGAGAAATATCGGATTTAAACAGAATGCTTAGGTAGGTTCAATAACAAAGTTTCTACAGTTAAACCTGGTCCAAACCCTGCCGCAAAACAGGGTTGATTAGGTTTGTATTCGGGTCTGTTTAAAATATTTTGTAATACAAAGAGTAGGGTTACGCTAGATAGGTTCCCTACGCTTTGTAATACTTCGTAACTGGCACTTAATTTATTGTTTGCTAGTCCAAGTTCTGCACACAAATAATCTAAAATTTTTCTTCCGCCGGGGTGTATGCCCCAATGTTGTATTTGGTCTATATGCATTTGATTGCCTTGCAAAGCCTCATCAATGATAGGTTTTATGGCGCTTTGAAGCAGTTGCGGAATATAGGCGCTAAGTGTCATTAAGAATCCAGTTTCATCGATGCGCCAAGCCATATCTGATTTTCCTTGAGGAACAATTTTAGAGTAGAAAGAATCTACGCTAAAATACTTTTCATGCCTTGGTTTTTGTGCGCTCACAAGGCAAGCCGCCGCACCATCCCCAAATAATAAATTAGCTGCAATTTGGTCGGTATCTTTTGCTCTATTAAAATGAATGGTACATAGTTCTACACCTACTATTAAAACGTTTGCATCTGCGTGGGCAGCGCAAAAAGCATGGGCTATTTTAAGTGCATGGAAACAGGCATAGCAGCCCATAAAATTTACAGAACTTCTGTGTATATGTAAAGGTAATTGAAGCGATTCTACCAACATTAAATCTAGGCCCGGAGCTGCCATACCTGTGCAAGAAACTGTAATGAGATGTGTTGGTTTTATATCGCCTAAAGTTTCTTTAGCTACGTCTGTGGCAAGTGGCACCGCATATTTAAAATAGGTTTCCATGCGTTTAGAAACACTCGGTTCTTCGGTGTTTATAAAGATTTCTTTATTGGGTTCAGCCAAATTGAAATCTGGTAAGCAGCTGTATCTATAATCAATGCCACTGCGCCTATACATGAGTAAAAGCTTGGCTTTTTCTACTTCATTAAAATCATATTGTTCTGCCATATAATTTCCCAATTCTAGTTGAGAAATTTGATAACGGGGAAGTTTTGTTTGAAGATTATATAGGTAGCTCACTGGTGTTTTTTACTAACATGATAACAAGGTAATAAAGAATTAACGAAATGGATGAGATTTTGTTTAATATCATCGTATACCGAAAATTAGCCTCTTTCTCATTTTGCTTTACTTTATAAAACCACCAGGTGAAAAAACTAATAGGCGGAAAAATGAAAATGATGAATAAATAAAATAGGTGAGATTGATTTGAATTGCTTAAAAAATAGCCCATAATCAAGAAAACCAATAGGTTCATGGCGCCAGAAAATTCAAATGTTCCCTCAATACCAAGTAACCTGCTAAGCGTTAAATCGCCACTTTTAGCATCTGCTTGGTGCTGGTAAATCTGTGTCATGGGGTAGGCTCCTGCAACCATTAAGCTGCTTATTATGGCTGGCATTAAAAAATTGGGCTGATCCAAGGCGTTTATAAATGAGGTGTTTTGGCAAAATAAATAAGTAATCGCATAGGTTGCAAAACCCTGAAAAAACGCAACCGTTATAAAGCTTAATACGGGATATTTTTTTAGTCGTATAGGTTTCCAACTATAGGCAATGGAGGCTAATATGTAAAGGGTAATCATTATACACAACATGGGATGAAGCCAATAACTGTAAGCAATAGCACCTAGGTTAAATAGCATACTCACAACCAATAACCAAATATCGGGTGTGGGAGGATTTTTTAAGCCGCCTATACTGCTTGTATCTTTATCGTTGTAACTGTTAAAGCCATTGCTTGCGGGGTAAACCAAAATATGTAATATAATAAATAAGTGGAGGGTGTTCTCAATATGAAAGGAAGGGGCAAAAGAAACCGCAAACATAAAAACAGGCAAAAGGTAAAAGGAAAAGGGTATTCTGAGTAAAATAAGGAAGGATGGGATTTTCATGAGCTCTTAAATATTTCTTTAATATTTCTAAAGGGATTCTTAAAGTTTTTTAGACTGTCAAATATAATCATTTGACAATGTGAAAAAAACATTAAATTAATTCAACAATTGCTAGGTGGTGTTGGTTGCAAGTTAGCTGCTTGCTAACAAATAAACTAAAAAATCTTACATTCGAAGATAATATAACGAGTATGAATCAGGAAAAATTACCACATATTTTAATTGCTGAGGATGATATAACATTGGCAAATTTGCTTCGTGAAAATTTAAAATTATCTGGCTTTACAACCCAAATGGCCAAGGATGGAATGGAGGCTTTTGAGGCATTTAAAAGGGAGAAGTTTGATCTTATCTTATTAGATGTAAATATGCCTAAAAGAAATGGATTTGAGTTGGGCAGGCTCATACGGGAAGAGGATGCCTTTACGCCGCTTGTTTTTTTAACCGCAAATAGCAAAGAGGATGATAAATTGAAAGGTTTTCAATTAGGCGCAGATGAATATATTACAAAGCCTTTTAGTACTCAAGAATTGGTAGCCCGCATTCGCGCCATTTTAAAGAGGTCTACGCAAGTAATTCCAGATATTCTTGTGAAAGAAGAAGCATATGATTTGGCCGGAATGCACATTGATATACCCAATCACATCATCACTTTTGGGGCCGAAGAGAAAAAAATTAGCTCCACAGAATGTGAATTATTAAAATTGTTTGTGAAGAACAAAGGTCAGCTTTTATCTAGAAATAGCTTGTTGTTGAGTGTTTGGGGCAGAGACGATTTTTATACAGCCCGTAACTTAGATGTATATATTAATAAGTTGCGTAAAGTACTTAAAATGAATCCTCAGGTTGAAATTGTGAACGTTCACGGCTCTGGGTTTAAACTGGTAGAAAATCAATTGCAATAGTGCTAAAATATACCGCTTGTATTTTTATTTTTTGGCTCTTTCTTTCATTCCATGTAAGGGCGCAGGTAGATAGTGTTTCTATTCAAAAGCAGCTCGACCAAGGCATTTCAAAACGATTCAACCAACCAGAGCAAGCGCAGGTTATTTTTGAGCAAGTTTTGGTTCAGGCCAAACAAATAGGAGTGCTTACCTTGCAGGTAGAGGCGCTAAAGCAATTGGCTAAATTGGATATTTTATCTGCTAAATATACCAGTGCTAAGGCATT
Organism: Bacteroidota bacterium; assembly: GCA_030699355.1. Classification (GTDB taxonomy): domain Bacteria; phylum Bacteroidota; class Bacteroidia; order UKL13-3; family UKL13-3; genus B1. The sequence goes on from JAUYMZ010000335.1 coordinate 4,975, forward strand.
TATAACAGAGGCAATGTTGGCTTGCGAGGGCTCTGGTTTAACTATTAAAAAAGCGGAATTAAATTATTTATTAGGGACCATTTTTCATGCACAAGGAGATTTTACAAAAGCGCTAGAACGCTACTTAGAAGCATTGCGTGTTTTTGAACTAAACCAAGATGCCATTGGAAGTTTAAATACCTACATGGCTGTTGCCGATTTATATTATAAACAAAATAACTTCTCTAGGTCTATTGAGTATAATTTAAAGGCTTTAACTTTATTCGAAAAGCAAAACGATAAGTTTAGGCAACTTAATATTTATGAGCAAGTTGGTGCCATGTACGCTAGGCAAAATCAATTCTCTAAAGCCCTTGATTTTTACAAAAAAGCACAGAGAATTTACAAAGAATTAAACAATATTCCGGGAGAGGCCGCTGCCCTCATTAATATGGCAGCTATCTTTGTAAACGATGGCGATAAAAACCAAGCTTTGGCCAATTATTCTGCCGCTTACCAATTAGTAAAACCCATGCATATTGTGCCTTTAGAGGTGAGTAGTTTAATTGGTATGGCCAAAATTTATGTTGAGCTAAAGGATTACGAACAGGCTAATTTGGCATATAGAAAATGCATTAGCTTGGCAAAACCTGCCGGCTTAAAAATAGAATTGGAAGAGGCTTATCAAGGTTTATCTGAGGTGTATAAAGGCTTAAAAGACCCCGGTACTTCTAAAGCGTTTCGTTCGCTGAGCGCAGAAATTAAAGACTCCTTGTTTAATGATTCTATCCTCAAACAAACTGCCGATTTACAGCTGCTTTACGAAACAGAAAAAAAGCAAGCTCAGATAGAATTAATGGGGAAAGAACAAAAGCTTCGAAGCCTAGATTTACAGCAAGCCAAGCAAGAAAAGGATTTCTTTTTAACGCTTTCTGTTTTAATGGCCTTGTTAATTTTGCTCTTTATTTTCTTTATTTCTCAAAATAGAATCATCAATAAAAAGCTTAAATTGGGGATGCATGATTTGGCTTTAAAAAACACCGAAATTGAAAAACAACGTGAACAATTAGCGCAGCTAAATCAAGTGAAAGACCGTTTTTTCTCAATCATTTCGCACGATTTAAGAAACAACTTAACCACCATGAAGCTTTATTTCGATTTGGTTTCTTCTCCCAATTACCAAGAAAATACCCACTCAGATATGAGCAAACAAGTGGCTGCTTCGGTTCAAAATACCATCGATTTATTAGAGAATTTACTGGTTTGGGCTTCTGGGCAAATTAAAGGCGTTCGGGTTGAACTTAAAAAAGTGAACATCCATAAACTGGCCGAAGTAAATTGCCAAATGCTGCATAGCATGTCGTTTCAAAAGCAAATTCAATTAACCAATGATACGGATGAAGATGCCTGCATATTGGCCGATGAAAATATGGTTCATTTGATAATTAGAAACCTGCTTTCTAATGCACTTAAATTTACACCAGAAGGCGGATTTGTAAGTATATTATCGCAAGAAGAAGAGGCTTTCCATCAAATTATTGTAATAGACAATGGCGTTGGTATGAGCGCAGAACAACAAGAAACTTTATTTACCGCCCACGCCAATGTGAGTACGCAAGGTACTGCCAATGAAAAGGGTACCGGTTTAGGACTCATGCTTTGCAAAGAGTTTGTTGAGAAAAATGGAGGAAGTATCTGGGTAGAAAGTGAAGAGGGAAAAGGCTCTAGCTTTTATTTTACTTTCCCTAAAGCGTAAAATTTTAATCTTTTTAGTGTGTTTAGTGTAAAAAAGAGGCAACTTTGTAGGCCAATATTTATACAGCATGCGAATTGTATTATTAGGTTCAATATTTGTTTTTTTAGTAAGCTCTTGCGCTAATTCAAATAGGCAAGAAAAACTAGGTGCCATAGAAGAATTAGACGCACGAATTATGCTTATTCACGATGAAGCCATGCCTAAGATATCGAAGGTATTATCGCTTCGCAAATTGGTTCAGCAAAAAATAGATTCTTGCCAAAACTCCATAGAATGCAATCAGTGGCAAGCGGCCTCTTACGAGCTTACTAAAGCGGATGCGCAAATGATGGATTGGATGCGCAAATATCAAAAACCATTGGGTAAAGATACCGCTTTTAGTTATTTAGCTAATCAAGAACAAATTATTACCAAGGTAAGTTTAGATATCAATTCAAGCATATCTGTAGCCGATTCTCTCCTTAATGCTAGTAAACCATGAAAAAAATACTAAGTTTATTTCTCCTTATTTTTATTCTCTCTTGTAATCAAAAGCGAGTTTTGCCCATCATGGGTGAGCGCACGCCCATCGCGCGAACAGAAAATGGCAAAACCGTTATTGATACACAATACGCAACCGTACCACCATTTGTTTTGCTGAACCAAGAGGGAGATACCGTTTCTGAAGCATTAGTGAAAGGCAAAATATATGTAGCTGATTTCTTTTTTACAAGCTGCCCAACAATTTGTCCCATCATGAAAAAAGAAATGTTGCGGGTGTACGAAAAAGTGAAAGGCAATGATAATTTTATGTTGTTATCGCATACCATCGACCCCGATTTTGATTCGATTCCTTTGTTAAAAGAATATGCTAAAAGATTGGGTTCAGACGGAAAACAATGGCAGTTTTTAACCGGACAAAGAGAGGCAATCTATGAATTGGCAGAAAAAGGATATTATGCTACTGCCATGCCAGATAGTACTGAGCCAGGTGGCTATGTGCACAGCGGTGGGTTTATTTTAGTAGACAAACAAAGCAGGGTGCGTGGTGTGTATAATGGCACCGATGCCAAAGAGGTAGATTTGTTGATAGAAGACTTGTTTATTTTAAGTGAAGAAAAAGAATGAGGGGATTGCTAATTTTTTTGGCTGCAATAAGTATAAGTGCTTGTTCTGATTCAGAACTCGTAAGCATGCAACAACTTAGTAGTGGTGCTAAGTTGTACGAACTTCATTGCAGCAATTGCCATCAGGCAGATGGCAGTGGTTTAGCGCAATTAATTCCTCCGTTAAAAAGTGCAGATTATTTAAGTAAGTCAGCGCTCAACTTGCCCTGCATTATAAAAAAAGGGATGCAAGGAAGCATAGTGGTAAATGGGGTAGAGTACAATCAAAAAATGCCGGCTCAGGTAAATTTAAGCGATAAAGACATCCTTCATATCTGCCTTTTTGTGTTGCAAAAGTTTCCGGAAAAGCCAATTTCTGTAACTGAAGAGGCTTTGGGTCAGGCCTTACAAAAATGCCCGTGAAATAGGAAGCGTTTTTGTGTTTAATAATTTGTTTTTTAGCGTAATAGCTTTGTTTTTTTTCCATTGGCTTGAACCTATTATATTTTTTGTGAATTGATTAATTAATCCTAAGTTTGCCAACCCAAATTTTAAACTACCATTATGATAATTGGCGTTCCAAAAGAAATTAAAAACAATGAAAACCGCGTGGGTTTAACTCCAGCGGGTGTTTCGGCCTTCGTTAAAGCAGGCCACCCTGTGTTTGTTCAAGCTACAGCCGGTATAGGCAGTGGGTTTAGCGACCAAGAATATGTAGCTGCTGGTGCCACTACGCTTGCTACTATTGAAGAAGTGTATGCAAAAGCAGAAATGATTGTAAAGGTAAAGGAGCCAATTGCTTCTGAATATCCTTTAATTAAAGAAAATCAGTTGTTGTTTACGTATTTTCACTTTGCCAGCTACGAGCCGTTAACGATGGCCATGATTGAGCGTAAAGCTGTTTGCTTGGCTTATGAAACCGTAGAAAAGAAAGACCGTTCTTTGCCTTTATTGGTTCCTATGAGCGAAGTTGCGGGTAGAATGAGTATTCAAGAAGGTGCTAAATACCTTGAAAAACCAATGGGTGGAAGAGGTATTTTATTAGGTGGTGTACCGGGCGTAAAACCTGCTCAAGTGTTGGTTTTAGGTGGTGGTATAGTTGGAACCCAAGCCGCTAAAATGGCTGCTGGTATGGCTGCAGATGTAACCATCATGGATATCTCTATTCCACGTTTACGTGAGTTAGATGATATTTTACCTGCCAACGTAAAAACAGTTTTCTCAAACGAATACAATATTCGCGAAGCCATTAAAACAGCCGATTTAATTGTAGGTGCTGTATTAATTCCAGGTGCCAAAGCGCCTCATTTAATTACCCGCGATATGTTAAAAGAAATGCGTCCGGGTACTGTGTTGGTAGATGTAGCGGTAGACCAAGGTGGTTGTATCGAAACTTGTAAACCTACTACACACGAAAATCCAACCTACGAAATAGATGGAATTATTCACTATTGTGTGGCTAATATGCCAGGTGCTGTTCCATACACTTCTACATTAGCTTTAACCAATGCTACTTTACCGTATGCCTTGCAATTGGCTAACAAAGGTTGGAAACAAGCTTGTTTAGATAATGAAGAATTGCGTTTAGGCTTAAACGTAGTAAACGGAAAAGTGGTTTACAAAGGTGTATCAGATGCCTTTAATTTACCATTTAGTCCGGTAAGCGAAGTTTTATAAGAATATTCTTTTTAAAATAAATGTTGTAAGGGTGGATGTTTAATCTGCCCTTACTTGTTTATATCCCTTAGCAAAACCATCGAACACAAGGAAAAACTTAAGCAAGCACTTTGTAAATACGTGCCAGAGGCTGCACTCGATTTGTGTATAGAACTCATCATGACCCATCGCATTCACCTTCATATTGAAGTGGAGAGAAAGGGTAGGTATGGCGATTATACGCCGCATTCTGGAAAGGGTTCGCGTATTTCTATAAACCATAATTTAAGTTCTTTCGAATTCTTAATTACTTTCATTCACGAATTGGCCCACCATACTGCTTTTGTGAAATATGGCAACAAACATGAGCCTCACGGACAAGAATGGAAAAACGAATACAAAATTTGTATGCGGCCTTTTTTTGAGTTAGATATATTTCCTTACGATTTAAAGGCGGTATTGGCTAAGCACATGCAAAACCCCAAATACACGCAAGCTGCAGATGTAAAGCTATTGCAGGTACTACGCAAATACGATACCCGCAAAGCAGATATTTTAACGCTCTCGCAAATAGAAGACGGAGCACTGTTTAAAATGAAAACACACCCTATGTTGCTCAAAAGAATAAAACTACTTAGAACCTATGTGCTCTGCGAAAACCCCGATACCAAAAGCCGCTATAAAGTCCATGCCATGGTAGAGGTTGTTCATTGTTAATTAGCAGAGAAAAACATCACAACTTTACATCTAATACCATTTCTTTGCCATCACGCAAAATGATTACTTTGGTTTGAAGGCCTTTTTCTAGTTTGCCTAAGGTAGCCATGTAATCATCCATGCTATTAATATTAAATTGGTCTAGTTTTAGGATTACATCACCGCGTTTGATACCTGCAATGGCCGCGGGTTTGCCTTCCGTTGTACCATCTACTTTTACGCCTTTTCCTTCAAATAAATAATCGGGCATAATACCCAACGTTACTTTAAAATTAGATTGGGTGTTTATATTGTCTTTGGTTTTGGTAAAGCCCAATTTGCTTTGTTTGTCGAGCTTGCCAACAATAGAATAAATATATTTTATAATTTGAAGGCTTCCTTTAAAGTTTATCAATTCCCAATCGTCGCTTGGTTTGTGGTAATCGCTGTGGCTGCCAGTAAAAAAGTGCAAAACAGGAATGCCTACATTATAAAAACTGGTATGGTCGCTAGCACCTGTTCCACTTGGGTCGTATTTTACTTTTAAATCATCAATTTGAATGTTTGGTAAAATGCTATCCCATCTTGGCGAAGTTCCTGTTCCACTAATAGAAAAAGACTTCTTAAGGGTATCTAAGCGGCCAACCATATCCATATTTATCATATAGTCTATTTGTGTTAATGGAATAGTTGGATGGTCTACAAAATAGCGCGAACCCAATAAGCCTTGTTCTTCGCCACTAAAGGCAATAAATAAATAGTTGTGGTTGCGGTAAGGAGATTTTTGTAATAACTCTGCTAATTCAATAAGGGCCGCTGTACCACTGGCATTATCATCGGCACCATTGTGTATTTGGGGCTTTTCGTTTTGCTGTTTTCTGTAGGTAGAGCCTCCCAATTCATTGTAGCCTAAATGGTCGTAATGCGCCCCAATAACAACTGTTTGCGCTGCTTTATGGTTTATGTAACCAATCACATTGTGCCCTTCTAATTTTAAACTAGTTGTATCAACTTGAATGGCCGCTTTGGCATTAACAAATTGCAATGAGTCTAGACCGCTTTGTTTGCCAAAGAAATAGATGGGTACCGTTTTAAACGGTGCTTTTACAATGGGTTTAAAATCGGGTTCTAATATTTCTGAATGTGTATTTACAATAATAATGCCCTCGGCACCTTTATGGATGGCAATATTTATTTTGGTTTCAATATCGGCCACAGCTGCTAACTTGGAGTGCGGGTTTAAGTAATCGGGGTGACCCAAGCGCATCACCACAATTTTACCTTTTACACTTTTTATGTTGGCATAATCATCTACACCCAAACTTGGAGATTCGATGCCATAGCCCACCCATACACATTTGCCATCTATTTTACCCGGCTTGCTCATAGATAAAGGGAAGTTTTTATTGGGAGTTATCTGCAAAAATTTAACTTCACCAGCCTTATTATTTAAAATGAGTTCCCCTTTTTTACAAGCAATTTTATTGAGGGTAAAGCCTTGTAAATATCCTTGCTCTCCCTTTGGCAAAATATTCAACGATTGAAAGTTTTCAATAATAAACTCATACGCTAATTTTTCGCCTCTGCTGCCCATTAACCTACCTTCCAAATGATCGTCGGCTAGGTATGAAAGGTTATGCTCCAACGATTGCAGAATATCTGCCTCAGGCTTTGGTAGCGTTTGGGCTTGGGTCGAACCAAAACCAAAAATTAAGAGGGTACAGAAGGCTATGCGATTAAAAAAATAGTTCATATATTAATTTTATAAATACGAGTGAAGCAAAACTAGCAAAAGTAAATCGGATTATGCCATGGGACGTTTTTTGTGATACCGCAACACCAATAGGGGCAAAGATAAAGGTGCTTAAAATAAGGGGTACCACAATAGGCAATACAATGTATCCAATTTGATAATCACTTACAAATTGGCTGGGCTTATCCCATAAATTATAAATACCCATGGCCACGGCAAAAAACGGAATAACTCCATTTGAAATTGAACTTGCTTTTTTAATGGGTTGTTTAAAAATATCGGTAAACACTGGGGTCATAACTACGCCACCACCCAAGCCAGAAAAGGCCGTTATTATGCCTGCTATAAACCCGGTAATGCCAAAAGATAAGGGTTTATTATTTCCTTGGTCTGAACCCATAACGGAAGGTTTTGTTAAATACATTCTACCTACTATCAATAAAAGCATGCTGGCAAAAACATAATTAAAAATAGTTTTATTGTACCACGTTCCGTTTTTTATGAGGTAGGTAATGAACAAAGCAGAAACAATGCCCGGAAGGGCCGTTTGAATGATTTGTTTTGGAAAAAAATTGCCGTGTTTGTATTGGTAATAACTAGAAATGCTGCCCGAGAAAATGATGGTAAAAAGAGAATTCGCTAAAATTCCTTTAACTAAAATATCTGGGTTCAGCCCTAATTTTCTTAAATAATATTCTATCACAGGAATATACACAATGCCGCCACCAACTCCTAAAAAACCTGAGATAAATGCAGCTAAACCGCCGAATATAAATAAGATGAAATAGTCTATTAACTCCAATTTTTTTTATTTTTTACTAGCCACAGGGCCGCTAATAATTTGCTTATATCTTTCTGAATTTGCAAAAACACTTAGCGCTTCTTTTATTTCTAAATCGTGTGAAAAGGAGGCCTCAATTTTTCCTTTTTGGAAATAATATCTTTTTACAATTTCTTCTTCTAAAAGCGCAATAATTTCTTCTTTGTTTTTATCTAAATCAGCTTGTTTATCTTGCTTTAATTGAGCTTTCATTTTATCGTATGATGCTTTAATAGCTTCAAAATATTTTTCTTGCTCAGCTTTCTTTTTAAGCTCTTCTAGGCTTTTTTCTGTTTGTGTGCTGTAATCCAATTCTTTGGTTTCGGCTAGTTTTTTAAATGCCTCAAAATCTGCTTGGGTGAGCATAAAAGTTTTCGGCTGTGCAATGCTATCATGGGTATTTCTGTATTCTGTAGCAAAATCAAAGATAACTTGCTTAGCCAACAAACTTTGGGTAATTTGGGCGTAGGGTTTAAGTTCCACTTTAATATCTGGGTCAATTCCGCCGCCATCGTATACTTTGCGGCCATTTTTGGTTTTAAATTCTTTTTTCAATGAATCTGGCACGCTTCCCACACTGCCATCTTCATTTCTGTGGCTGTAATCTAAGGCTTGAATACACCTGCCACTTGGGGTGTAATATTTGGCGGTGGTTATTTTAATTTGGGTATTGTAGTTAAGTGGTCGGGTGCTCTGAACCAATCCTTTTCCAAAACTTCTTTGCCCAATTACGATGCCTCTATCTAAATCTTGAATGGTTCCAGAAACAATTTCTGACGCAGATGCCGAGCCTCTGCTTACCAATACAGCCACGGGTATTACGGGGTCTGTAGCACCCATGGTTGTTTCGTAGCTTTTATCCCATTCGCTTACTTTACCTTTAGTAAACACCACTTGTTGCCCCTGAGGTACAAATACATTCACAATGTTTACGGCCTCATTTAATAAACCACCTGGATTTCCCCTAAGGTCTAAAATTACTTGTTTAATACCTTGTTTTTTTAGAGCAACTAAAGCATCTCTCACCTCTTTGCCAGCCTCTTGGGTAAATCCTGTAAGCTTTATATAGCCAGTTTCTGGGTTAATTAACCCAGAATAAGGAACATTTTTTACTTTAATTTCCTCTCGGGTAATGGTTTTAGGAATTTCTTTTCCGTTTCTTTTTATAACCAATTTAATGGCAGTACCGGCCTGACCTTTTAAAAGCTTGCTTACATCCGAAGTGCTTTTTCCTTTAATATCTTTTCCATCTACATTAATAATTAAATCTCCAGCGCGCAAATCTGCTTTGTAAGCTGGATATCCTTCATAAGGATCTGTAATTACAATATAATCGTCTTTCATTCCAATTTGCGAACCAACTCCACCGTATTGGCCGGTCATTTGGTACCTAAAATCTTCTGCTTCTGCCTCACTAATAAAATTAGTGTATGGGTCGAGGGTTTTAAGCATTTCATCAATGGCTTTTTTGTTAAGCTTTCCAGCATCAATACCATCTACATAATAAGTATTAATTTCTCTAAACACAGAGGCGTATAGTTCTAGGTTTTTAGCAATTTCGAAATAGTTATCGCCAACTTTAAAAGAGAATAAACCAATTACTGCCACAATAAGCAGCATATACCAACGGAATTTTTTTGCTAACATTTTCATTTCGGGATAAAATTAAACTTAATTATATAAAACGTACTACTAACCCATAAAATTTTGCGGTAAGCAGACAAAAATTAAGGCACAGGGTCGTGGCCATGTTTTCCCCAAGGGTGGCAACTACCAATTCTTTTAAGGGTAAGCCAACCGCCTTTAAAGAGGCCATGTTTTTTGAGAGCCTCTATGCCGTATTCGCTGCATGTTGGAGTAAATCGGCAAGCATTGGGCAGCAGGGGCGAAAGGATAGCCTGATACAATTTAATGAGCAGGATGAATGGGGTTGCTGTTATTTTTCTTAAGTTCAAGGATTAATTTTTGAATGGCTTTTTGAAATAATGGCGTGTGTAGGTTAAAATCAAGTTCGGCTGAACCAACATAATTGATGGAAATGGCAAAATATTGATTATTTAAACTGGCATATTGAACCAAGGCTTGTTTGTTGAGTCGATACAATTCGCGCAAAAGCCTTTTTCTTCGATTGCGGTCTACGGCTCGTTTTAATTTCTTTTTGGAACTTACAAATAAAACCACACAATTACTTTCTTGAGGTGGCTTCAATGCGTGCCACGAGAATCTAAACCCGTAAGCTAAAAGAGCCGGACAAGATCTAACAAACAAAGAGTCTATTACACTTTGTTGACGTAATCTTTCATTTTTTGCTATGCCTTGTTTCAAATGAATAGTGGTTTCAGAAAGATTTAATTAAAACAAAAAAAAATCCCGTTCCGATTAAACGGCTCGGGATTTTTAAATATTTTGTTCTTCAGGCATTCAGCCTAAAAGCGTGTATTAATGTTTATGACGTTTTTCGTCTGAAACAGTTAATTTTTTACGACCACGAGCTCTACGAGCTTTGATTACTTTTCTGCCAGACGCGCTAGCCATTCTTTCGCGGAAGCCATGTTTGTTCTTACGCTTTTTTATCGATGG
>JAUYMZ010000337.1 GCA_030699355.1 Bacteroidota bacterium
TTACCAACCACAAAACCCACCAACCACAAAACCCAACAACCACAAAACCCAACAACCACAAACAACCACCAACCAACCACCAAAGACCAAAGACCAAAGACCAACCACCAACCACCACCAACCAACCCCTACATATTACAATCACATTTCTCAATGCACGCCAATACCGATGATAAATTAAGCTCCTTTAAACTATAGAAAGAACTCGTGCCAGCTCTGCGAACTTGCAATAATCCCTTCGTTTTCATGTTTGTTAAATGATGAGATAACAATGACTGCTCACATCCCGTTTTCTCCATTAACTCGTTTACCGTTAATTCCGACGTTTCTTGCAACTGCGCAATCACCGCCAATCGGGTGGGATGCGCTATTGTTTTTAAAATAAATGCAGCTTTTTCAAGCTTGTTTTTCTCTATCTTCATTTCGTTTACAAATATATGAACATATTTTCATATAGCAAGAAATATTTTTTCTTTTTGGCCAATGCCGCAACAATTGCCTATTTCTATTTATTTTGCAACATGAATATTGGGTTCGATGCCAAACGTATTTTCTATAACAAAACAGGACTTGGTAATTATGCCCGCTCCTTATTACTTGGTCTGAACCAACTCAACACCCAACACAATTATCATTTGTTTACGCCAGGCTATCGGATACACCAAAATTTTATGGCCGATGAGTCAAATGTTTTTAGGCATGTTCCAAGTAAAATGATAGATAAAAAAGTGCCATCGTTGTGGCGCTCAAAAGGGATTATTGCCGACATTCAAAAAGCCAATATTCAAATTTACCACGGACTTAGCAATGAGTTGCCCAAAGGCTTGGTTCAAACCAAAGTAAAAACGGTGGTAAGTATACACGATGTTATCTTTTTAAAATACCCCCAATTATATCCTTGGCTCGATAGGCAAATTTATAAAAAGAAGTTTGCCCAAGCCATACAATCGGCAGATTTGGTGCTGGCAACCAGCGAAAATACCAAGCAAGATATCCTTCATTTTTATGAGGTAAATCCGCAAAAAATTGAGGTTTTGTATCAAAGTTGTGATACTTCTTTTTATCAAAAATTAGGGTCAAACCAAACCGATGCCATCAAAAGAAAATATGGTTTAACACGCGATTATTTATTAAGTGTTGGCACTTTAGAGCAAAGAAAAAATCACCTCAACCTGTTAAAAGCTTTTGTGCAAAGTGATGTAAATGATGCCGATTTGGTGTTGGTTGGCAAAAAAGCAGATGCCTACCCAGCTTTGCAACAATTTGTAGAAAAACATAATTTAAAAGAGCGGGTAAAATTTATTCACGATGCTCCATTTTCAGATTTTCCTGCTTTATATCAAGCCGCACTTGGTTTTATTTATGTGAGTAAATACGAAGGTTTCGGTATTCCAATTTTAGAGGCTATGCACAGTCATATTCCTATTTTAGCCGGTACCTTATCTTCTTTGCCGGAGGTGGCTGGTGCGGCAGCTATTTATGCCAATCCGGGTAATGTAAATGAGTTGGTATTTGGTCTGAACCAACTTGTATTTAACCAAGAAAAACGTAATGATTTACTTACTGAAGCTCAAAATCAATTACCCAAATTTAATAATACCTTACTCTCCGAGCAATTGTTGTTGGCTTATAATAGACTTATTTCTTAAAGGGTTTTCCGCATTTTTTTCTAACTTTGAAACGTGAAAATACCTTTAACTGAACCTATTTTTAAACACCTCATACAATTGGTTCAAACCCAAAAACAAGAGGCCTATGTGATAGGAGGGTTTGTACGTGATTATATTTTAAATCGCCCTTCTAAAGACATAGATATTGTGGTGGTTGGCGATGGTATTGCTTTTGCGCAGGCCTTTGCAACTTCTTTAAAAGAAAAAACAGATTTGGCCGTGTTTAAAAACTTTGGTACCGCCATGGTTAAAACCCGCGATTGGGAGATAGAATTTGTGGGCGCCCGCAAAGAAAGTTATAGCAAAGAAAGCAGGAAACCAGCCGTTATTCCGGGTACCATCAAAGACGATCAACTGCGCAGAGATTTTACCATTAATGCCTTAGCTATTAGTTTAAATCAAGCCAATTTGTTTGAGGTAATAGACCCTTTTGAGGGCATATCAGACATAGAAAGAAAGATTTTAAGAACCCCGCTAGAACCCGGTATAACCTTCAACGACGATCCGCTGCGAATGATGCGGGCTATTCGGTTTTCTTCTCAACTTAATTTTGATATTCACCCCGAAACCTTCACTGCCATTAAGTTTCACTCCGAAAGAATGAGCATTGTTTCTATGGAAAGAATAAGCGACGAACTCAATAAAATAATGTTGAGTCCAAAACCAAGTATCGGGCTGAACCTACTCTTTGAAAGCGGTTTGTTGAAACTAATTTTTCCTGAATTACAAGCTATGCATGGGGTAGAAGTGATTCAGAAAAAAGCACACAAAGATAATTTTTACCATACCCTTCAAGTAGTAGATAATGTGTGTAAAGAAACCACTAACCTTTGGTTGCGTTGGGCTACTTTATTGCACGATATTGGCAAACCTGTTACCAAAAGATTTATTGTAGAAGAAGGTGGTTGGACATTCCACGGGCATGAAGACAGAGGGAGTAGAATGGTGTCTAAAATCTTTAGAAAATTAAAATTGCCCCTCAACGAAAAACTAAAGTATGTAGAGAAATTAGTAGCCTTGCACCACCGTCCGAAAGTATTGGCAGAAGACGGAATTACAGATGCCGCTATCCGCAGGCTCATTGTAGATGCAGGAGAAGATTTAGAAGATTTGTTTACCCTTTGCCGGGCCGATATGACCAGCAAATTCCCCGAGAAAATACAGTTGTACCGCGGAAATTTGCTCAAAGTGCAAGAACTTGTAAAAGAGGTAGAAGAGCGCGATGCCCTTAGAAATTGGCAACCTCCCGTAACCGGCGAAGATATCATGAAGCACTTCAACCTAACCCCCTGCCGCCAAGTCGGACTCATCAAAGCCGAACTCCGCGAAGCCATCCTCGACGGCGATATACCCAATTCTTACGAAGATGCCTATCAAAAAATGGTAGAAATTGGGAATAGAATTATGAATGCTGAATTATGAATTATGAATGAAGGCAATCCTACCTAAAAGCCAATCATTAAAAGCAACATCCACCCATCCTAAAACCCCAAAATCCAACTAGTCCCCAATGTCCTAATTGTCCCCATGGTCCCCAAGGTCCCAATACCCCAAAAAATAAAACCCCAAAAAAAACAACACACCCAAAAAAACTATCCCCCAAAATAGGGCATAAGAAGTTCCTCAAAATTGTAAAATCCTGGACCTTTATTCTCTAAGTTTTGAGCCACAAAAATAACCCCATTACCAAAAGCTTCCCTCGAAATAGATTCGTGAATTAATCGAACCGTTTGGTAGGGAAATCCAAATATGATTTCGTGCTTTCCTACAATGCCTCCCGCCCTTACTGTGTTTATATCCGATTTATTAATCTCTAATGCTTCTGCAATCTTTAATGCCGTGCCAGAAACACCCTCTTTTTGCTTAAAATGTTCCTCTATAATTTCAATGTCGGCCGTTGGGGCAATCTTCTTTAAATACTTGGATGATAACAACAAAAAGTTTATTCCAATGGTAATGTTGGGCGACCAAAATACCGTACTTTGAACCGATAGAGAAGTGAGGAATTTTAAATCATCCTCTTCGTAATGTGAAATAGCAGAAATAATTTTAATCCCCCTTTTGGAAGCCTCAGTACCATAATACCAAATACCCTTACTACTGCTAAAATCAATGATTATATCTACCGGATATTTCGTTAATAAATTCTCCACATTTTTGGTTTCTGATGAAAAAATATGGCCGCCTCCTTCCATCTCAATGCCTAAAAATTCGGCAACCGACCGATTATCCATTATTTTTTTTCTGCGTATGGCCCATACCAAGGTAAAATCACTGTGTTGTAAAATAGCATTTGCTACTGCTTTTCCTGTTTTGCCAAATCCCATTAATCCAATTCTCATAATCTTTTTTTAATTAAATGAATACTTGCACAAACGTGCTTAAATGATTGTAATGCAGGAATTTATAGAATAAATTAAAATTGCATTAAATTCAAAGATAACAAATCGATTCAAACCGCCAAATAATTATGATTGAAAAGCAATGATCAATTGTAAATGTTAGCCCATTATGAAGGAAGAAAAAAAAATCTCTCATAATTCATACTTCATAATTCAGAACTCATAATTATTTTGCAATCCACCAAAATTATTCAATCTTCGCAGCAAGTAAAAGCGAAATGGCAGTATATAAATTTAAGGTGTATTTTGAAGACTATGATGATATCTATCGGGTGATAGAAATTAAGTCGACCCAAACTTTTCTCGACCTCCACAAAGGAATCTTGGCTAGCATCAACTTTGATGAAAAACAAATGGCCTCTTTCTTCATGAGTAATGATAGCTGGAAAAAAGGTCAGGAAATTACTTTAGAAGACATGAGCGAAGAGGGGGCTGAACCTATTCCTGTGATGAAAGATGCCAAATTGAGTAAGTATATCATAGACCCGCATCAAAAGATTTTGTATGTATACGATTTTATTGAATGTTGGTCGATGCTCATTGAACTTACCAGCATAAGTAAAGACGAAAACCCTAAAACCAAATACCCAGTTTGTATTAAATCTGTGGGCTTGGCCCCAAAACAATACGATAAAGTGCAGAAGTTTGGAATGGTAGACGACAATGAATTCGACGAAATAACTAAAAATTACTTGGATCATTCAGACGAAGTGCCAGGCGAAATTGCAGATGAGGATGCAGACGAATTTGGCTTGTTTGATGCAGGTGAAGGTGGCGAAGAAACCGTTGTTGAGGATTAAGCCACCATGCTAAATTTACAACTTACCAAACCGCTTATTGTTTTTGATTTAGAAACAACCGGCATTAGCATATCCAATGATCGTATTGTAGAAATTGCTTGTATTAAAGTACATCCAGATGGGAGGGAAGATACCCTTCATAAACGCATCAATCCCGGAATGCCTATTCCTGCCGAGGTAACAGCCATTCATGGTATCAGTGATGCCGATGTAGCCAATGAACCCAAATTTGAAGAGGTAGCCAGAGATTTGGCTACTTATATGCAAGGTTGTGATTTTGCCGGATTTAATTCCAATAAATTTGATTTCCCCATGCTTGTAGAAGAGTTCTTGCGAGCAGGAGTAGATTTTGATGTAGAAAACAGAAAGTTTATAGATGCACAGCGCATTTTTCACATGATGGAGCCACGCAACTTAAGCGCAGCTTACCGTTTTTATTGTGATAAAAACTTAGAAAATGCCCACAGTGCCGTTGCAGATACCCGCGCCACTTGGGAAATTATTCAATCACAAATTACCCGCTACCCACAACTCAAAAATACCATCGATGAGTTAGGGAAAATTTCGGGTCAGAACAACTTGGTAGACCTTGCTGGCAGAATGTTATACAATGCCGAAGGCAAAGAAGTATTTAACTTTGGAAAACACCGCAATAAATTGGTAGAAGAGGTCTTCAAAAAAGAACCCGGCTACTATCAATGGATGATGGATAACGACTTTTCATTAGATACCAAACGCCGCCTCACCAAAATAAAATTACG
>JAUYMZ010000346.1 GCA_030699355.1 Bacteroidota bacterium
TAATAATTTATTATCAAACAGAACAGGAATGGCCAAACAAGATTCGAAGCCCGTATTGCAAGCTCCGTGATTATAAATTTGCATTTCGCCCAAACTTAGTTTTGGCATATTTTCTACAAGTAAATGGTCTTCAAAAAAGAGCTTATTAGAAACATCCTTACCAATCCATTTTGCCATGCAAATAGGTTCAGAACTATCTAATTGAAAAGACAAAATATAAGCAGCGTCGAAAGAAAATATCTGTTGTAATTGAATTAATAAATTATCAAATGATTGTGGAAGAGAGGTGCCCATAATATATGCTTGCTGTATCTCAGAAACTATTTTTAATACCAACTGCGTTTGCTTAAGCTGTTCGGTAATTTGAACAGTTTCTTCAATAGACCTTGAAGAAGCAATATAGCTAAGTGCATTGGTTTGACTATCTTTATGCACTTTAATAACAGACTCTACACGAACTACAGTGCCATCTTTCTTAAGCAATCTATGCCGAAAAACAAAGTCTAATACACCGCGGTTAACTTCTTGAGCAATCAACTCAAAATCATTTTTAACTTGTTGTTTATCTTCTTCAATTACCAATTGAAAAACGCTTTTGCCTAATAACTCCTCAAAAGTGTATCCTACTAAATTTTGGGCAGATAAACTTACATAAGAATAACAAAAATCTTGATCTATTACAGCAACTAAATCACTTATATTAGCAGATATTAACTTAAGCGATTCTTTACTTTTTAATAAACTTTGGGTTAAATTTATTTGTTGCGTGATGTCTCTAAAAACACAAATAAATCCCTGTAATTTTTCATTAAAATCTAATACACCTTTTGCCCGATAGAAAACTTTAATAAACTGTAAATCTTTTTTCCTCATTTCCCCCTGACCAACACGAATAGTATTAGGGTCGAGCTCAAGTTTTTGAAACTCATTTTTTACAAAGTTATTTTCAAAAATACCGGCATTTAAGTCGCTTATATTCCTTCCAACAAGCTCTTCAACGGCATATCCTACCACTTTTGTGATATTGGAACTTGCAAAAACAATAGTTCCTTCCAAGTTAAATTGCACAATTACGGACGACTCTGTATCAAATAAATCTTGGAGTTTATTTCCAGAAAACGGATCACGGTGTATGGTACTATGGAGCTTGTTCCATGAAACGCCAACTACCATTACATAAGTTGTTCCATCGGCATTATTTTGATGGTTCAAAAACAACTGAAAAGGGGTGTTTTTAATCTTTAATTCTAAACTTACATTGCTTACAAATGCCTTTTTAAACGTATTTATCCATTGTTTATCTATGGCATTCTCATCTATTTTCACTGGAAGATTATCCAATTTAATTTGCAGTAATTCTCCAAAAAACTCTCTGCCGCTATCATTCACCATTACTACCTCCAGGTAATTGTTTAACATCATTACAGGATGAGAATGAAAGGAAACTAAGGGCGATAGAAAATTTTTATTTTTTGCCAGTTTAAGTGCTTCTTGAATCTTGGCAAATTTCAATTCGATTTGATTTTCTTTACTTGGTATTAATTCTGGATAATTGATAGCTGCAGAAGTTACCTTTTTAAGAAGATAATTATTTAATTTGGCTAAATCACCCTTTTTAAATACCTCCAAAACGCCCAATTGTTGCAGCTCTGCTTCCATACCCGGGCCATCAAATGCTGTTAATAAAATTAAATCAGTAGTAGGGAATTTTAATTTGATTAATGGAATTGTTTTTAGAACAGAAAACCCATTAAAAACATAATCCAAAACAATCAAATCAGGAAGAAAATCACTGCCAATTTTATTGTTAAAATCGAGTTCGTTTTTTACCCAAACTAACTCAAATTGCTCAAAAATTCCTTGAAAAATTCGGTGTAATAATAAATGATCCGCCTCATCCTCGTCTATGTGTAAAATCTTAAAAAACATGGCATGCAAGGTAGGTTCATTGCAGGAGCAATGATATAACAAAAACAAGCCAATAAAAGACAAATAAAGGAAATATAGGAACCTAGTAAAATCTTATACCAATTAAGTATTCACTAAGCACATAGAAAACCAAACAAGTTTATATACTTTTAAAAAGGTTATAAACTTGTTTGGATTAGTATCAAAATTAATGTTTAATTAAAGAAATAGTGGCATTTTTACCTTCTTTTTGCAATTGTAAAATAAAGAATCCAGAAGCCAAATTGCTTAAATCTAAACTGTCTTGGTTATCTTCTAATTCTCCTTTTAAAACTACCCTTCCAAATACATCATATATCCAGTAATTTGCTCCTGTTAAAACAGCATCAGCGCGCAGAAAAACCAAGTTGTTTACTGGGTTTGGATAGGCAGAAAGTTGGATTGTTGCTGATTTGTTTTGAACCGAAGTGGAAACCAAATTTACAGGTATCGTTTTTAAAGCTCCTTTGCAACCATTGCTTGCATTTTCTTGCACATTGATAACCGCATTGCTAACATTGTTAAATTTAATTAACACTTTATTAGTGCCAGAACCTGTTTGAACCAAACCACCTGTTAATGTCCAGTTGAAAACAGATCCACTCATGCCGCCTGTTACAGAATAGCTCGCAGTATCGCCCATAACAGCCCAAAGATTTCCGGTAATATCAGAAGTTACAGGAATAGGTAGTTTACTTATGCTCATTACATCAGAAGCACTTGAACAACCTTTATCACTCACCTTAACTTTATAATTTCCTGCTTCATTTCGGTTCAGGACTTTAGCTGTTTGACCCAAGATAAGCGAATCATTTACGTACCATTGATTTCCTGCATTTGCACTTGATGTTAAATTAAATGAACCACCATCGCAAAAAGCATTGGCTGTTAAATCTTTTGTTACAACAGGCTTTTGGGGTGTGATACCCGCAGATAGGTTCAGCTCATTTGATTTTATTCTGCAACCATTTGTACCTTGCACACGCACAAAAAACAAGGCTTCTTCTTTATAATTAAAACTATTTTGTGCTACGTTATAAACTAAATTATTCCTGAACCAAGTATAATTACTAGCAGCATCTGTGCTAATTATTGTGCTATCTCCATCGCACAGAATACTTCCCTTACTTGACGAAACTACAGGCTCTTGAGGCGAAGGTAATACATTGATATAACTCAATTTTGAAATAGAATCTGAACCTACGGCATTGCTTACTTTTAAATAAATAGTTTTTAAGCCAGGTGTTAAAAATTTCACTTGGGGGTTACGAATAGTATAAGATAAAGTGTCGGCATCTGGCACTTCCCAAACCCAAGAGCTAGGATTATTTCTACTCGAATCCAACAATTGTACTTCATCGCCAACACAAACAGTTTTAGTTAAACTATACAAGTTTGCAATGGGTGCCAAAGGAGTTCCCGTAATTTGTATATTATCTAAAAACATATTGTTTCCAGCATTCGATTTTTGTTCGAAACGAAATCTCACGTTGAAGTTGCCCACGTATGGCGTTAGGTCTATTGAAATACAATTTGCTCCAGGAGCATTGCCACACCAATCAGCAGGTTTACTTGGAATAAATTTAGAGCCAGAATAAAAATTTGCATTTGGAGCTGTAGCAAAATTTCCTGATCCGTTTTCACCAAAAGCAGCAATACGTGTATAATTAGTTCCGCAGTTTGTGCTTACAAAAAGTATTAACGAATCAGATGAAGTACTATCAAAACGAGTGTAAGCATGATCAAATGTTAACTGTGCATTTTGATATCCTCTTAAATCAATAGGAGGAGAATTAAGAGCATCTTGATACCCAAATTTTGGCCAATCGTAATTGTTTATACCCATGGCAGTATTACCAGGAGTATTGCCACTTACTTCCCAAAAGCGCCATGCCGTATCATTCTGATTATTGGTAATAGACCAATAAGAACGCGTGGCAGAATTTGGCTCAAACGTTTCTATAAAGGGTAGTGCCAAGCCTCCCACTGTAATGAAATCCGGCTTGTAAATAGAGTCAAAACCAGAGACCGAACTTATGCGCAGTGCAACTGGGTAAATACCCGGAACTTGATAGGAAACACTAGGATTTAAAGCCGTACTTGTTGATGGGTTTCCACCTGGGAAATACCACATTCTACTGGTAGCAGAAGTAGAAGACAAGTTGGTAAATCCTACACTAAAACCTCTACAAATTATTGGATTAGCTGCCGTAAAATTGGCGTTTAATTGAGGGGTAATGCCACTTACTATTAGTGCATATTGTTGCGACCCTCCAA
This sequence comes from Bacteroidota bacterium, assembly GCA_030699355.1. GTDB lineage: Bacteria > Bacteroidota > Bacteroidia > UKL13-3 > UKL13-3 > B1. Next base: position 4,225 of record JAUYMZ010000346.1, read on the forward strand.
CCAATGAACCCTTACCAGTTACGGTTATGGTATAAGTTCCCATGGTAGGTGCTGCTATATGTATTTGCTCAACATTGTCTAAGGTATTATCTCCAGTTGTGGCAGCGGCAGTAGGTGTAGCCCTGTTTAACACATAGGGCATAAAAGTTTGGTTGTCCGAATTTCTCCTAATGCGCACATCTAAATCATTCACCAACATTTTGGTAGTTGGATTTAAAGACGGACTTGGCGCATTACCTGGTCTATCTGTCCAGCATATTGTTGCACGAATAGGACTTATTCCATCGCTAAAAAAAGTGTAGGTATAAGAACTTTGACTGGTTAAGGTATTTTGAATAATAGCATGTTTTAAATTGTCTGAAATAACATCAATAGCTTTGTTTGTATTCATTAATCCCCAGCCAAAAGAATAATCGGGGCCAACACTTGTTCCAGCCTCATCAGCCGTATGAATTATTAAACCCTTTAAGGTAGAAGCGCGCATAAAAGAACCGCGCACATTGTTGTGATGCTGCTGAATTAATAAAGCAGAACCACTTGCATTGGGAGTAGCCATAGAAGTTCCATTATAAGTAGCGTAGGCTGTATTGGAAGTAGAGATACAACTATTCACAGAAACACCATTGGCCACTACATCTGGCTTAATTCTTCCATCGTCTGTAGGTCCCCAACCGCTAAAGCTACTCATTACCACACCAGTTGGGCTAGAATAACCTGTCGTTATCCTATTTACCGCACCTACTGTAAGCACATTTTTAGCATTAGATGGTCCGCCACTAATAGAATTATACGGCCCCACTTTACTTGGAGGATTAGAAGAATTACCCAATACCCATTGTCCGTTAGAATTTCTTACATAAAAAGTAGAAGGAATAGTACTTGGTTCTCCTCTATCATTCCCTGCTGCTACAAACGGTAAATAATTTGGATAACTCACACAAATTTGGTCCCAACTTTCACTAATATTATCATAAAAACCATATTTGTAATCTTCTGTTGTGCTAATGGATTGGTCGCCCCAAAACTCCCAACGAGAAAGATTATCATTGTAATTCCAACCAGAAATTTGCGAATAGGAGTGATTAGAAACGAGCATCCCAGCGTTAGCTGCGCTACTCATTTCGCTGTTATCATTACTCCAATCGTAGCTTTTAATTGGCGCCTCATAACTCATTCCTTTAGCATTGCTTACAACACCAGCCGCCACCATGGTTCCAGCTACGTGTGTAGCATGGTTGCTTAGTGTGCTTGAACCATCTATTTGAACGGCCCTACCCCCAAACTCTTGGTGGGAAGTTAATACCCTTCCGCCATCCCACACACCAAGTCTATTGGTCATGCCACTTCCTGTTAAACTTAAACCCGAAGAACCACCAGGCCAAACCCTGTTTGTAGATATGGTACGGGCTGCATCTAGGTTATTGGTTGTTTGTACATAAATTGGTAAACCTGTTGGTGAAATACCCACAAACTCTCTTTCCACACCATTATTTAGTGTTTCTCTAATGGGAATGTTTAATTGAGCAGCTTTTTGTTTAATGGCAAGCTGCATAAGGGAGTAATTATCTTGAAATATTTGCTCCAAATCTGCCGCATCTTTTGCGGTACTTGCCTTTTTATACTGCTGAGCAAACAGTGTAGTGGAGAAAAATAATAAAAGTAAAAATTGTGTGATATTTTTTTTCATGTTAATTGGTTTTCAAATCTTTTAATTTCCTAACTTTTCCTACTAAATTGGCCTGAACACTAACCAGTTGGTTGTTCAGGAAAATCTCGCCCTCATAAACAAGTTCATAAGCGCCCCGCGACCTACAAGAAACAAGTAGTTTTCCTTTAGACAAATGAGTAGATACATATGTTTTATTCATTCTATTGTCAATCAAGACAACTTTAAATTGGTTTTGGTTCAGCCTTTTATTACAGGTTAAATTTTTGGCTGCAATTCCGTTTATTTGAAATTGATACCCATTAGCAGAAGTAAGTGCTGCATTTACTTGGCCATTTCTAAGTTCAAAATCACTAGGTTGGTAATAAGTAAATGGCCTTAAAGGTGCGGCGCTTTTAATTTGCATATACACAGATTCTCTTTGGGCATGCAAAAAGACTGGCAAGAAACACAAACAATATAAAATACAACTCTTTATCTTCATGAAATTGGATAATAATCAAAATCATGCCAAAATAATGAGAATAAAGCAATTTCCCAATTTCTTAAATTGAATTAAGCGATTTACTTTGCACAAAATTAAAAATCGTGATTAAACAAATACCAAATGCCATAACCTCTGCCAATTTATTTTTTGGCTGTTTATCTATTGTTGCTACTTTCGATGGCAATCCAACGCTTGCAGCCACTTATATTGTAATTGCCGCCATCCTCGATTTTTTTGATGGATTTGCAGCCCGATTACTCAAAGTTAGTGGCGAAATGGGTAAACAATTAGACTCCCTTGCAGATGTAGTAAGTTTTGGTGTAGCCCCAGGATTTATTTTTTACATGCACTCTCAAGAACATTTAATGTTTAGCATTAATTTTTTTCAATTTGTTCCCCTTCTCATTTTTATTAGTTATTTACCTTTTTCATTAATGATTTTTTCTGCCATTAGGCTCGCTAAATTTAATATAGACCCCCGCCAAAGTGATTCGTTTATTGGCCTCCCTACGCCGGCCAATGCCTTGTTTATTTGCGCTATTCCGTTTGTTATGGCCAATGGTCCACTTTGGGCAGAAAATATTTTTACCTCACTCGCCTTTCTTAGTTTATATCCTATTATTTTCTCTTATTTGCTAATTGCAGAACTTCCTCTGTTTGCATTAAAATTTAAACAATTTAGCTTTAAAGGAAACGAAATTCGTTATATCTTTATAGCTCTCTGCACAACACTTTTAATAACATTTACCTACGTAGGAATTGCCTTAAGTATTGTGTTATATCTATTGCTTTCTATCTATTTAAAAGTAAAAAACAACCCTTCCTAATATTGTTAAAATAATTTTTATACATATGAAACGACTTCACCTCAGCTTGCTAAGTTTTGTAATTTGGCAAATTTTAAATCCAGTTTTCTCACAAGATGTTTCATACGCACGTGCCTGTATAAAAACACTTTGTAGCGACGAATTTTATGGCAGAGGCTATGTGCAAAATGGAGATAAAATTGCCGCCAATTTTATAAGACAAGAACTATCCAAACACAAGGTATTACCCTTAGGAGAAAAGTACTTTCAAAACCTTGGATTTCCGGTTATTTATTACCCCAATGAGGTAAACATAAAATTAGACGATAAACAAGTATTTGCCGGAAATGATTACATTCTAAACCCCGGATGCCCTAGCGTTAAAGGAAGCTATAAAATTCTTGTAGTAGATTCTGCGATGATTGATAATAGCAATGAATTTAATAAAATAATTAAGCTGAACCTAAAGAGTTATTTTCTGGTAGTAGACGACTTAAAAGGGAGGGCATTTAAACACCCAGAAAGAGTAGATAAAATTTTAAAAAACAGTGTAAATGCTAAAGGACTTATCTATAAAAACAACAGCAGCTTAGTATGGAGTCCTGCTATGGAGTTTGCCTCTTTTCCTATTATCTATTTTAAAGCAGGGGTATTCCCAAATTTGGTTCTTAAAATGGAAATTAAGATTGATGCAGCACACAAAGTTCATGGCACACAAAATGTAATTGGATATATAAAGGGCAATGTTCAGCCAGATTCTTTTATTGTATTTACAGCCCACTACGACCACCTAGGCAAAATGGGAAATGATGCCATTTTCCCCGGCGCTAACGATAATGCAAGCGGGGTTGCCATGATGTTAGATTTGGCCAAACATTATGCTAAAAATCCTCCTCCCTACTCTGTAGCTTTTATTGCTTTTGCCGGGGAAGAAATTGGATTAGTTGGCTCTTACTTTTTTGTTGAAAATCCTTTAATACCGCTCCAAAAAATTAGCCTTTTACTCAACATGGATTTAATGTCGACCGGAGATGAAGGATTAACCGCCGTAAATGCCACAGAATTCCCACACCTATTTGAACAATTAAAGTTATGTAATATTGCGGGTCAATACCTTCCAGACATTGCTCCTAGGGGGAAATCGCCCAATAGCGACCACCACTATTTTACCGAAGCGGGCGTACCTTCGTTCTTTTTTTACCTACGCGGAAATTACCACCATTACCATGATGTAGATGACACCTATGAAGCCTTAACATTAAGTAAATACAAGGAAGCTTTTCTTTTGATGCGCGATTTTGCCGATTGGAGAATGAATCAGGATGGCGTTTTAAATAAAAAATAAGCCAGTAGAAACTGCCTTAAATCCTTGTTTAATTCCGTTTTTATATGCAATTTGGGCTCTGAAATATATTTAATAATATGCCCATCGTAAATTCATTGGTAAGTTGGTACCTTAAACGCAGACTTCCTGCTTTTGAGGAAATATTAAACAACCCACATCAGGTGCAGCATGATCAACTCATGAAATTACTTAGAACTGCTCAAATTACTGAGTTTGGTAGGCATTATGATTTCAAAAGCATTCACAATGTAGAAACATTTAAACAACGCGTTCCAGTAACTAATTACGACGATTTTAAACACTATATTGAAAGAATGATGCAGGGCGAACAAAATATTTTATGGCCCAGTGAAGTGCGTTGGTTCGCCAAATCATCTGGAACTACCAGCGCCAAAAGTAAATTCATTCCTGTAACCTACGAAAGCTTGGAAGAATGTCATTACCAAGGTGGAAAAGATGTATTAATGACCTACCTGCTTCAAAAACCAGAATCAAATATATTCAGTGGAAAAGGTTTAGTTATGGGAGGCAGTCACCAAATTAATCATGCCAATAACGAAACCTTCTACGGAGATTTGAGTGCAGTTATGATGCAAAATATGCCCCTCTGGACACAATACCTTCGTACCCCAGATTTGAGTATTGCCATTATGGATAATTGGGACGAAAAAATTGAAAAAATGGCCAGGGCCACCCTTCAAGAAGATGTGACCAATATTTCTGGGGTTCCTACGTGGACAATCGTTTTAATTGAACGTTTATTTGAATTAAGTGGCAAAAATAACCTCACAGATATCTGGCCTAATTTAGAGTTATACCTGCATGGAGGCGTTAGTTTTACTCCCTATAAAGAACGCTTTAAGCAACTCATTAAAAATGCGCAAGTAAATTATTTAGAAACCTATAACGCCAGCGAAGGATTCTTGGGAATTCAAGATAGACTAAACAGCGATGATATGCTACTTATGCTCGATTATGGTGTATATTTTGAGTTTATGCCTATGAGCGAATATGGCAAAGATTTTCCAAACACCTTGAGCTTGGATCAGGTTAAAACAAACGAATCTTATGCCTTAGTTATGAGCACCAATTCTGGCCTATGGAGGTATATCATTGGAGATACTATCAAGTTTACCTCATTAAGTCCTTACCGCTTTAAAATTTCGGGTCGAACCAAACATTTCATCAATGCATTTGGAGAAGAATTAGTGATAGAAAACGCAGATAGCGCCATCCGAGAAGCTTGCTTTCAAACAGAAGCATTGCTAACCGATTATACAGCGGCACCCATTTACTTTACAGCAGAAAACAAAGGTGGTCATGAATGGCTTATAGAATTTGAAAAAGAACCCAATTGTGTACATACATTTTGCCAAGAATTAGATAGTAATCTTAAAAAACAAAATTCAGATTACGAGGCCAAACGCTTTAAAGATATGGCTATGCAGCCACCCTTAGTTAAAGTAATGCCAAAAGGTACTTTTCAAAAATGGCTTAAAAAATCTGGGAAACTTGGTGGTCAGCATAAAGTACCAAGACTCAGTAATTCGCGCATTATTGTAGACGATATATTATCATTTTCACAAACAGCACAACAGGCAAGCGCCTAATCCGTTTACTATATATGAATCGATTTAACATCATAGCTAGCTCCATTGGCGGAGCGCTTGTAAGTGCCTTAGCTTTCTTTTTATTTCAAGGCAATAGCGCTACAGAGTCAGAAAAAAATCACGAAGAATTTCAACAATATTATCGGGTATATTCGTTGGCCACTCCTAAAGTATTGCGCTTTGCAGGCAGTCAAATTTCGCTTTCAGATTTTGATGTTGCCGAGCGTTACGACAAAGAAATATTAACCAACGTATATTGGCAATCACAAACCATACTCATGATAAAACGCTCGCAGCGATTTTTTCCTGTGATTGAACCTATTTTAAAAGCACAAGGTATTCCAGCAGATTTTAAATACATTGCTTTAGCAGAAAGTGGCTTGCAAAATGTTGTTTCGCCGGCTGGCGCCGCTGGATTCTGGCAATTTATGGAGAAAACCGGAAAGCGATACAACCTCGAAATTAATGAGGAGATTGACGAACGTTATAATTTAGAAAAAGCAACTTATGCTGCCTGCGCTTATTTTAAAGAAGCCTATGCTCAGCTAAAAGATTGGAGCCTAGTGGCCGCAAGTTATAACATGGGTATTGAGGGGGTTAAACGACAAATTAGAGCTCAAGGGGTTCAAAACTATTACGATTTGTATCTTAATGTAGAAACCTCCAGGTATTTATTTAGAATTATTGCCATTAAAGACATTTGCGAAAACCCAAGTCAATTTGGTTTTTATATTGCCCCAAGCGATGTATACAAACCGGTTCCTGTAGTGCATGTTAAAACCGATTTAAGCATTAGCAGCCTTGCAACTTGGAGTAACGATAATAATTGTAATTACAAATTGGTAAAATTACTCAACCCATGGTTAAGAAAACCTTTTATAAACGTAGCTCCCGGTAAGGTATATTATATTGCTTTACCCAAAAACAGATTGATGCAATCTAACTTGGCAAAAGCCATTAAAAACGATACACTCATATTAGATGATACCAATCAAAAAAATCTTTTAAAAGAAGACTTAATAACAGAAACAACACATACCGTAATGCGTGGTGAAACCATTTTAAGTATTGCAGAAAAATACAAGGTAAGTGAAGAAGATTTATTGTTGTGGAATGAGTTAACAAGTAAACAAGCTTTACCTGTTGGAAGTAAACTCAAAATTAAAAAAACAGGGAGCGATTTTTAACAATTATACTTTATGAAAAAAATTCTTGTCTTAGGTGCTGGTTTATCTTCTGCCTATTTAATTAAATATTTATTGCAACATGCCTCCAAAGAAAAATGGGAAATAATTGTAGCAGATAGTCAGCTTGCCTTAGCCCAAGATAAAGTGGGAAAAAGCAAATTTGGTTCAGCCATAACATTGGATATAAAACAAGAAAAAGAAAGAAAAATTTGGATAGAAAAAGCCGATTTAGTTGTTTCGCTGTTGCCTCCTAGTTTGCATATTTTGGCAGCAGAAGATTGCTTAGCGCTAAAGAAAAATCTTGTTACAGCATCCTACTTAAGTGAAGAAATGAAACCAATGCACGCAAAGGCATTACAGGCAAATATTTTATTCTTAAACGAAATAGGTTTAGACCCTGGCATCGATCATCTTTCTGCTATGGAAATGATTCAGAAAATACAAGCCGCGGGTGGCACCGTAGATTCTTTTGAATCGTATTGCGGTGGTTTGGTTGATCCTAATTTTGACGACAATCCGTGGCATTACAAATTTACTTGGAACCCCAGAAATGTGGTGCTTGCCGGACAAGCCACAGCGCGCTACCTGCAAGATGGGATGTTAAAGTTTATTCCGCCCAACCGCATATTTTCTCAAATAAAAAAAATAAAAGTTGGCAAAGAAGGGCAGTTTGAAGCCTACGCCAATCGAGATTCTTTAAGCTATATAGAACCTTATGGAATTGGTTCAGCCAAAACGGTTTTAAGAGGCACCTTGCGCAGAAAAGGCTTTTGCGAGGCGTGGGATTGTTTGGTGAAATTAGGGCTCACAGACGATACCTATACCTTGCCACAAACCGAGCATTTAACCTATAGAGATTTAATGAGTGGTTATTTAAATTACCCTTCCCATACCTCCTTAGAAGATGCGCTTGCTACTTTTTTGGGCATTAAAAAAACCAGTGCATTATTTAAAAAATTAATTTGGTTGGGCTTGTTAAACCCTCATAAAATTGGCATCCCACATGCTACTCCAGCACAAGCATTGCAAAAACTTTTGCAAGAAAAATGGCATTTACAGAAGCATGAGTTAGACCAAATTATTATGCATCACCAAATTTCATACACACAAAATAAAAAGAAATATTACCTACAATCACATTTAGTTGTTTCGGGCGAA
>JAUYMZ010000356.1 GCA_030699355.1 Bacteroidota bacterium
AGCCAAACATACAACCAAATGAAAAACCCAAAAGGGGCGCTAGCCCTGACATCTTAGTAGCCAAAAATGCCCCAAATGGAAAACCCAAAAGGGGCGTTAGCCCTGCAATCTCAGTAGCCAAAAATGCCCCAAATGGAAAACCCATGAGGGGCGCTAGCCCTGACATCTCTGTAGCCAAACATACAACCGAATCCGAACCAAAAGAAACCTTAACCCTGATTTAAAAAAACAAATCAGGTTTCTAGGAAAAATAAATACCCGTGTAAACATCTGAATTTATTGACAAAAACATTAATATTTAAATTTCAAAACCATACCCTTGCCTTAACTAACATTTTTTGAATATTATTAATTAATAATTTCCCCAAAAAATATAACCTATGACTAATACATACACCCAACTGTTTGTTCAATTTGTATTTACAGTAAATTGCGAATCATGCTTTATTAAAGAGGAATTTAGAGAGGAACTTGAAAGAGTGATTTGTGGAATAATTTCTGAACATAAGTCCAAAACCTATGCAATTTATTGCAATCCCGACCATGTTCATATTTTGGTAAGTATTAACCCTTCAATGTCAACCTCTAAATTAATTGAACAAATTAAATCTGGCTCAAGTAAATGGTTAAATAATAAAAAGTATTTGCCTACAAAGTTTTCATGGCAGGATGGATATGGTGCATTTTCATATTCGAAATCACATACAAAAAATGTGGTTGATTATATTTTAAATCAACCAGAACATCACAAAAAACAATCATTTCAAGAAGAATATTTACTGTTATTGGAAAAATTTGAAGTTGAACATAACGAAAAATTTTTATTCAAATGGTTTGATAAAAAACAATAGCGCTGTTACTAAGATATCAGGGCTAACGCCCCTTTAAATTGGCATCATCGGAATGATTTGCTACTGAGATGTCAGGGCTAACGCCCCTTTTAATATATGTGCGCGTTTGCGTTACTACTGAGATATCAGGGCTAACGCCCCTTTTAACCTCGTTTTTTTTTGGGCTAAGCCAAAAAAAACCATTACCCTAAATTAAAACCAAAAGGGGCGTTAGCCCTGACATCTAAGTAGCCAAACATACAACCAAATGGAAAACCCAAAAGGGGCGTTAGCCCTGACATCTCAGTAGCCAAAAATGCCCCAAATGGAAAACCCAAAAGGGGCGTTAGCCCTGACATCTCATTAGCCAAACATACAACCGAATCTAAACCAAAAGGTGCGATAGCCCTGATATCTCAGTAGCCAAACATACAACCAAATGAAAAACCCAAAAGGGGCGCTAGCCCTGACATCTCAGTAGCCAAACATA